>NZ_NFLA01000040.1:0-25534 GCF_002160675.1 Erysipelatoclostridium sp. An15 | reverse complement strand
TCATTCTGGCAAAGATATATACATTTTTTCTGAATTAGCAGATATAAATGTTTATCTTTTTAAACAAGGAAAAAGAATTAATGATATATCTCTTATTAGCAATTTTGCATTTAAGTTAATACCTCAAGATATAGAGGATACCGATTAATACTTATCTCATAAAAAATATTAATAAACTAAAAGAGGCACTTAGCCTCTTTTCTATTTCTTAGAAAAATAATTCAATAGTAATATTTTTCTAAGAAATAGAATTAAAATTTTTGAGGCAAAATGTCTCTTTTTCTGTTTATTATAAAAAGCACAAATAGAATTAATATGGAGCGATATAAATGAAAACAAAAAAACTAGTATATAGCATTATTATTTTATTATTACTTTTGACTGGATGTGATAGCGATCTACTATCCGATCCTAATTTTTCAAAAGACAAAATAAAATTTAAAAATGATATAGTAGTAAACTATCTCGATGAAGTTGATACAACATCATTCGTAGAAAGTATAGACAATATCAAAATCAAAGATAGTAATCGAAATAAGGATAAAAATATTATCACTATTAATAATTATATAATTAAGTGTCCTAAATTTGTAGCTGACAAATGTGGAAAAAAAGAGTTGATATACAAATTAGGTACTCATGATTACAAATGTACCATCACAGTAAAAGATATTAGTGCTCCTGAATTTGTATTAGAACAAGATATATATGAAATAACTCAATTTGAAAATTTTACATTAGATAATATTAAAATAAAAAAATTGAAAGATAACTTGACTAAGAAAAAAAATATAAAATTAAATCTTGATGGCGAATATGATACTTCTAAACTTGGCACATATAATTTAACATTAAATGCTATTGATGAAAACAAAAATAGTACATCAAAAGATATAATTTTGATTGTCTACCCTACTCCTTCATTAGAAATAAGTGCCCATAGTATAAATTTAAAAATTAATGAAACTTTCAATATAGCAGTTTCTAGCCAAGGTAAAGGTTCAGACAAGATTACATTTTCTAGCAGTGACAACAGCATTGCTACTGTTGATTCTAATGGAACAATCACTGCAAAAAATAGTGGTTCAACAACAATTAACATTAAATGTAATAATGGTTTATCAACGACGATGACAGTTAATGTCGAAAAAGAAACATCTAATAAAACTAATAATAATAAAAACAATTCTAATAATAATACTGAAAATGATAATAAAAATTCTTCTACGGGATCTAGTTTATCAAATCCGTCTAAATATAATAAATATTTTAGTGGTGTTTCGATTTCAATTTATAACGATGCTTATAACTATGCAGAAAAAATAATCAGCGAAGGAAAAGCTAATGGTTATACCCTTATGCCAGATGGAAAAGGCTATAACGTTAGCTTTTATTAAATATAATACTAAAGGAGGTGAGAAAATGTCGATTATTTCAGTAATATGTGGTATCACAGTATTAATTGCTTGCTGTATTTATTTTATTATTGACATAAAACAAAACAGAGAGCAAATAATGAATGTAGTAACATATTTTTTGGTAAGATTTATTCTATCATGTATTGTTGCATTTTTTGTTGCATACTTAATCGCAATATAAAATTATTATATAAAGTTAATAGAAAGGAAGAATTAAAAATTGAATATCATGCTTATTATGGGATCGTTTGATCCTATTTTAAATTTATTAAGACCCTTTTTCAATGATGCCTTAACCTTTTTTCAAGCAGTAGGAATTTTAGTAACTGCTGTTATGGTTAGCTATTATAAAATCCGAGCAATGTTCGCTGATGTTCAACAAGACCAAATGTTTGATCAAAAAGCAAAGACAGTCTTATTTGCATTAGTATTAATATTTATTGTACCTACTATAGTTAAAGTTCTTGAATCATATTTTATGTCGTAAAGAGGCAGTTTGCCTCTTTTTTATTTAATAAAATCCAAGAAATTGAAAGGCGAGGAAATGAAATACGAAAAATACAAAAACGACTTATCATTCTGGGTCGATCACTTTGGAGAAGAATTTTATGATTTTATCGATAAATATTCCATAGACCTAAATAATGATGAGTATAATTTATTAAAAATAACACAATCAAATAAAACTATAGTAAAAAAACAATTTAAAACACTCAATGATTTCGAAGAATATTTTATTAAATTAAAAGCAAAAAATAAAAAAATAAATTTTCGACAGCCACATATTTTTAGTGATGCTAAAAAAGAAAGTGTACCAATATCCAATGAAGATTTTTCACCATTTGACTTAATGAAAGAGTTTAATGCATTAAAGCCATTATTAGAAAAAAATTATTCAATTATGTTTGATATAAATGAATCATTTAAAAAATTAGCTGACGATATTAATTTTGATATAAATGATAATCAAATGGAAAAAATACGGTTAATTTTATCTGCTATGAATAAACAATTAATTGATATACAAAATTCAATTAATAATGATACGAAAGTAGATTCAATAGAAAACAGCTATATATCATTCATCAAACAAAAGGTATTAAATATATATAATAAATATTCATTTCTTTTTATAATCATACTACTTTTGATATTAGTAATTAGGTGGTGATAATTTATGCTAATTATGGGTCTTTTTTCTGGTATATCAGAGAGTATCGCTAACTTCTTTAGGGATTTTATGTGGAATTTGATTGAAACAGAAATTACATGCATTCAATCACTTATAAATGCCTTAATAAACGGGGTACTAAGTTTTGGTATATTAGACAATACTTGGATACAAGATGGATATAAAGCGTGTGTAGTATTAATGTTCATTATTTTACCAGTGAAAATTATTTATGAAATAATCTATGCAATTGTACGTGATGATGATCAAAATTTTGATATTAACAAAAAATTATTAGGTGGCATATTATGTACAATTATTGCTGTATCATTAAGTACACTAATTCCTCTTGCTAATAATCTAACTATAAATACATCAAAAATGATAATTGGTCAGCAATATAGTGATGACTCTGAAACTATTTCTAATAGTAATTCTGCCTCAAATCCAAATAATACTAAAGATTTAGCAAAAGAATTAGTAATTGGAACATTATGTGCATTCGGAGGAATGGATAGAAATAATACAATATTTTCTTATGTTACGAACGATGATGGAGAAAGTATGGACATTGGAGCAGAAAGATTTTATGAATATATTACTAATCCAGATTCTGCTTTAAAAGGATATGAAGGCGAACCGTCAGAAGCAAAAAAAAGAACTTCAGATAATTTTTTCTCTAAAGGAATATACAATCGCTGGTCTTTTTATTATAGATGGGACGTAAATGGAAACGGAACAGATGGTTCAGATGACTGGGATCTGCTAGGTTCATATGAAAATGATAGTGCCTTTGTTGAAGCATCACCATCCAAGCATTACGGAAACAAAAGTGTCCCAGCCAACAGAGAACAAGCAGAACAGGCTTACAATTATATAGAAACGCATGCTGGCGAATATATATGGGAGTTTGGATATTTAGGTACAATTATTGGTCTTGCAATATTTCTCATACTGTTGTTTATAATAACAATAGAAGTAGCAATGAGAATTATTATGATCGGTTTCTTATATATAATCGGTCCTCTTTGCTGTCTGTCATTAACAAATTATACTAACCCACAATCATTTACTGTTTGGAAAAATAGTATACTTAGCATGTTTTTTGTAAATTTAGCACAAATTTTTATGCTACAGTTCTTAATGAATTTAGCTAGTGATATTTCAAGTGCAGGAAATAATAGCAATATTTTTGCATCAATCGCACTATATTTTGGAGCTTTTAGTGCTGTTATCGCATTGCCTAAATATGTTTCTTCTTTAATTGGTGGATATGAACAAGGAATCATGGAATCACTTAACCAGATGAGAGGCACATTAGGAGCTGCATGGGGTATGACTGGTGGACTTGCTTTAGGTGCTTCAAGAAAAGTAATGGGTAGACATAACGATTACACTGGACATCTATCTGGTGGGTTACGTGGTGCAATAAGAGGAAATAAAACATCATCGAATGAAAGAATCGGCGGTTTTAAAAATAGTCTAAATGCAGCTAAAAATGCATTATTTGGTACACCTACTAGTACTAGCGAAAATTCTCGTTCATCAGCGATGGGAAATACTGGAAATCAGAATTCTACTTCTAACGGTTCTGAATCCAACTACACAAGAAACGGTGGAAATGTACCACATAATAATGCAACAAATAACAACTCAATGGTCAGAACTGGTGGACTATTAGGAAGAAATGGTGTGGCAGAAAGAGCTATTAATAAAATGACATCAGGATCGAATATGCCTATCCATAAAAGAGTAAATCGAACTATGGGTAACTTAATAGGATACCGTGGTAGTGGTCCTGCAAACTGGTCATCGCTAAAAGACAGATAAAATATTTAAAAATAATTATTAATAATATGTGAGGTTTAAAATGAAAAGTCACTATGATTACAAAATTATATTAAACAAAGGAAAAACCAAACCAAAAATATTTTTATTTCTTACTTTAAATCAAGCACTAATAAGTTTAGTTACTGGAATAGTTGTGTATAAAATTTTAGAATTGTTTGTAACAGAAATTTTTGCACTTATTGTAGGAATTGGTATTGCAGTTGCAATTGCTTCACTCTTTATAGAGATGCCTACTGATCATCTAAATGTCATGCAACATTTAAAATTGGCATATGACTATTATTTTGTAATACCTCATAAATATCACTACTATCGCACTAAAGAAGAACATCAGGAAGAAATAGTATTAGAAAAGGATGAAGAAATATATGAGGAACGTTACAAAGCTCAAAAATCGAATAAAAAAAGGAAGGTTTTAAAATGAATTTAAAATCATTATTTTTTAAAAGTGAAAATAAAACAAATAAAAAAAACTCTAATAATAACAAAAAAATTAGACATATAAAAGATGCTATTCCCGTTAACTGGGATGAAAGTAAAAAATGCTTTATTGATAAAAACAAAAATTATATTCGAATGTTGAAAACAACTGGTACAAATTTATTTGGATTGAAAGAAGAAGATCAATTAATTTATATGAATGCTTTTTCATACATTTTTAATTCAAATATTGGTGAAGGTCAAATTTACTCGTATGAAATACCAGCAGATGTCGACCAGTATATTGAAGACTATGAAAATTTAAAAAATAATTTAGATATACAAAATAGTCAAACAGATAGAATTAAGTATGATATATTAGCCAACTCTCAAAAATATCTTGAAGATACTGCTGTTACACATTCATTAGTTGATAGATGCTTTATTATTATTTTAAAAGATAAAGATTATTTCCAATTAGAAAAAAGGCTAAACGAAATAATCAATATTTTAGGAACATATCAAAAAACAAGATATTTATCTAGTCAGGAAATGTTAGAAATAGTATATGATTACTATAATCCAGCCGATAGTGAATTTATATCAACAACATGGAATGACAAATATGGTATAATCGATCTTTTATATCCAGATTACATTGGATTCAAAGAACAAGGATTTAAACAATATATAGAATTAAATGGATTATGCACGAAAACAAAGTGGTTAAGTACATTTTATAAAGAGCCAGTTCAGGCTCTTTTATGCTATCTTGCAACTTATCCAAATGTTGAATTTTCATTGCATTGGACGCCTGCTCCACAAGATTCTATAAAAAAGGATCTTGATAAATCTGTTCAAAATTTAAATAAGCAGATTGAGAAAGAAAAAAAAGCATCTACTGCTTTAGAAAAGCAAAAAGAATTAAAGGAAAATCTAGACTTAATTAATTCATTAGTTACAGATGGCTCATTTGCAATATATTTTTCAGTATCAATAAGAATTGTTGCAGAAAATGAAAAACAACTTTTATATATTGAAAACGAAATAGATAAATATGTAAAAAGATATAATATCAAATTCAGAGATGGTATTCATCAACCATTGGAAATGTTTAATTTATCAGCTCCTCTTTGTCAAAATGAAGTTGAAAATTACATGCTTGAAACAACAGCCGACACGATGGGATATATGTATCCATTTGTTTTTGAAGCATTATACGACCATACCAGTGAATATAGAAACAATTCAGTGATAAATTATCCACCAGTTTATATCGGTAATACTATCAATACTGGTGGTGTAGTATTTTATGATGATTTTGTGCGTCAAGATGACCGTTCTTCATCAAATGAATTTATTGTAGGAACTACTGGAATGGGAAAAACATTTTTATTAATGTGGCTCATAAAACAGAGATATGCATTAGGATATAAACAGTATATTATTGATGTCGAAGGAAAAGAATTAAATAGATTAACTAAAGCTCTAGGAGGAGAAAATATCAATGGTGCAAATGGGTTTAATGGTCGAATAAATATATTACAAGTAAGAATAAATATTCCTGATGACGATGATATAGATGAAAAAATATCATTGGATAATATATATCCTTTAAGTGAACATATGAGATTTTTACGCAATTTATTAACTATTCAAAAAGGTAATGATAACCAAGATATTAGACTGCTGCACATGAATAAAATTGAAAAAGCCTTAGAGAATTTATATAAAAACATTGGTATAACATATTCTACGACAGCAAAATATATTATTGATAATTATACTAATGAAGATTATCCAATAATGACGGATCTTTTAAAAGAATTAAATAAAATGTTAGACAAAGCATATAATGCTCAAGCTAAAGACGAAGCAGATATTACAAGAATAAAAGAATGTATTGCCTTTATTGAACCAATGGCAAACGGTGCTGAAGCACACATTTTTAATGGAACTACTAATATTAATTTAGAAAGCAGTCTTATAAACATCAATCTAAGTGGATTAAATGATAATACTGATAGTAAACTATTAAAAGCTCAATATTACAACTATCTCAGTTACATCTGGTCATCAATATTATCTAGCGACAACACTACTAGACAAAAAATTTATGCAGATGAATTCAGTGTAATAATGGATCCAAGATATACAGATATTATGAGCTACTTTGAAACAATAATTAAACGTATTAGAAAACGAAATGGTGGTTTATGTACTGCTACTCAACAAGTATCAGATGTACTGAAAAATTCAGTTCGTGATTATGGAGAAGCAATTATTTCTCAATCAACATATCAATTTTATTTCGGATTGGGGTCTTCTGGAGCAGAATATTTTAAAGATTCTAAATTAATCCCCAAACAAGAATTAGAATTTATACAGTTTGCTGGCATAGGTAACTGTTATTTTAAAGTAGGATCACAAACAGCTATGAGAATAAATATTTCCATACCACCAGAAGAATTAGAATTTTTAGAAGAAATTAAAGGTAAAAATTAGTGTTAAAAAAAATTATCATTTCATTAGCAAGTAGCTTTATTCCACTATTTATTATATTAATTTGTTTATCAATGTTACTAGCAAGTGCTGAAATTGAATCTAATGACAATGAAAATAACAATAACATTGATACAATGGAAATATTTATGCATATTGCAGAAAGCGAATTAGTTAATAATATAGGAAAAAAAGGAGGAGATAAATACAGAATTTGGTATTCTGGAAAAGCAGATGGACTTAACTGGTGTGCAACTTTTGTGTCATGGTGTGCAAACGAAGCAGGTATTATAAACGTAGCAATACCAAAATTTCAAAGCTGTGATGCGGGAATAGATTGGTTTAAAAATCAAAATGTTTTTCATTATACAAATGAATATGGTGGCGATAATTATCTGCCCAAGCGTGGTGATATCATTTTTTTCTGTAAAGGAAATAAAAATGACAGTACACATGTTGGAATTGTTGGCAACTTTGATGGTCAAAAAATCATAACAGTTGAAGGAAATAGTAATGATTCTGTAGCTTCAAGAGAATATGATATTTCTAATCCTAAAAAAACAATTTTAGGATTTGCATCACCTAATTATCCATCAAAAATTAATTCTTCAATATCAGGTACTCTATCTGATGCATTTAAATTTTTTGCAAAAAATGAATCTGGAAATAATTATGATAAAGGATTTAGTAAAGGTGATGGATACCATGCATTAGGTTATTATCAATTTGACAACAGATATGATTTACAAAACTTTTTAAAATATTGTTATGATAGTGACAACAATAAATATTCAATGTTTAAAGAATTTTTAAATGTAAGTAAATCTTCATTAGCTAATAATAAAAAATTAGAAACCGCATGGCATTTAGCTTATGCTAATGATCCACAAGACTTTGCAAATAAACAAGATGAATTTGAATATAATAATTATTACATACCAGTAGAAAACAAACTATCTAATAAAGGTATCAATATTTCTACTCGTCATGAAGCTTTAAAAGGTATGTGTTGTTCATTGTCGAATTGGGCTGGATCTGGTACAGCAGTTAAAATAATTGTTGATTCAGGTGCTAATAATAGTATGGATGATGCAACTTTTATTTCTACTGTTTATGATTATTTATATTCATTAAAATATGAAGATTATGCAAAATATGGGAAAACTGGGAAAAAATATTACAACGGTTGGCACAATCGTTGGAAAAGAGAAAAACAAGAATGTTTATCATTTTTATAAAAATTAAAATGCGAGGGGTGATTAAATTTGCATGAAAACTTTGAAATAAAAAAAATTATTATCTTTTTTATTGTTTTTTTATTGTTAGCTGGTTTTTTTGTTTTTTTTAATTTATATAAAGAAGATCGTAGCATAAATACAACAACTAAAGATATACCGACCTATATTAATATTGATAATATCGATTTTTTAACAAATAAAAATCAAAATGAATTGAAAAATAAAATAGAGAAATATGTATATAAGGAGTTGGAATATACAGAAAATGAAGTAGATGAAATTAATTTTTTAGAAAAAACATATACAGATAATAATAAAAAATATTTTTTCTTTATTTTAAATGATGGATTAGATACTATGTATGGTACATACTACAATACAAAAACAAACACTTTATCAACAGATTTTATCTGGTATGGTGATGCTAATAATTCTGATTATATTGATTCATCTATCCCCTATTCATATTTAGAAATTGTTAATGAAAAGAAATTCAATGATGACGCTTATCAAAAAAAGGTAGAAGATACATTGCCAGATAATAACGATGATGGAATTTATGACTACTAATTCTTATTTTTGGTATTACAATATAGTAAATGTTATTAATTCATATAACGATATTTACTATATGATATACAATAAAAGACCAATTGAAAAAAGTTGTTTTATAAAATCATTAGAAAATAAATCTAATGATTTTTTAATTATAACTTATTTAAATTTACTTTCAAAATTTAATGATGTATCTGAATCTTTATATGATAAAAAACAATTATCTAAAAGAACAATGTAAGCGAGGTGTAGAAAGTAAATGATATATTTAACAAAAACATTATCAGAAACTATTAAAAATGCACGATTAAAAAATAAACTAACTCAACAAGAAGTAGCTAGTTATTTAAATATTTCTTTTTCTAGTTATAACAGAATTGAAAACAACGTTGTTAAAAGAATTGATGAAGAAATACTAAGTAAACTTAGTGAATTATTAAAATTCGATTATGATGCAAATCATAATCTATTTACAAATAAAAAAAATGTATCAGTTAGAATTCCAATCGATTTATATGAAAAATTGAAATTTTTTCAATTTGAAAATAAATTTACATCTATGTCAGATGTTATTATACATTGTCTAAGTGAGTATACTAACAACGTAGAATTAGCAAAAATAAAATATGATTTACAAGATTTCTTTGAAGAATTAATTCTAAAAACTTTTGCAAAAGAACTTAAAGAATTAAATACTGATAAAAATAAATATATACATTTATTAGAATTTCTAGAAGAAAAATATTCTTTTGATAAAGATATTGAACAAGACGAATTAGATTTAATCGATATAAAAAGAAAAAGAGCCAAAACTTATTAAATAAAAATGAGGTTAAACTAAATGGAGCAATTAAAAATAATATTATATAGTGATGAACATATCTATCAACAAATACATCAAATATTTACCTATTATGATGAAGATAATCAGATTGAATATAATTATTTTAATAGAGATAATTATGATGTTAAACATATTAGTACCAACAGATTTATAAATTACTCGATTAATAATGTTAGTGGCTATAAACATGTATCGCATGTACTTTTACAAAAATCATTCTATCGAAATCGTGATATTGTAAAAATACTTAGAAAATTTCAGTACTTTAACCCTGATGTAAAAATACTTTTAATTTTTGATGATGACAAATATTATTATGATTATCTATTACATATTATTGCAAAAGAGAGATTATGTTCTATCGCTTTTTCAAATGACGATATAAAAAAATGGTTTGAATATGGATGCCAAAATTTCAATCATGATGATCTAATAATTAAAAAAGTTAAAAAGAAGAAGATAAAAGAGTTCATGAAATATTAAAAAATTTTCTAAATGAATTTACTCCAATCATTCAGAAATTCCAAAAAATTCCTGAATAATTTCCGTCTAAATTCATTTAGCAGGATAAGGGTGTATTCACACCTGCATATCTTCAGCTAGTTCGCAGTGCGAACTACTACTAAAAAGTCGGTTTTAAAGAAATCGACTTTTTGTTTACAGAGTGAATATTATTCATCTTGATATTCATCATTTTTCATCATAGATTTCCTCAAAATCCAATATTCATACGGTTTTTATAAAATTCAATAAATGTCATCAAAAAAAGAATATTCCTCAAAAAAATTCATCAATATTCAATCAAAAACCTATTTAAATAACGGTTTTTAGCAAAATTCATTATTTTGAATACAAAAAGAAAGGATTAAAACATAAATGGATAAAAAACAATTTAAAAACTGGAAAGGAAATTTAATAGCAATCATCATCGGGATTGCTTTAATTCCTATACTAATCATATTACTATTTTGGTTTTTAGATATTCAATTTATAAATCGCCATATTTCAATAATAAGTACTATGTTCAATCATCAACGTGAAATAATTTCATGTAGTTTTGCAATATATATTTTAGCTGGTTATGGAATACTTAAATTGTGGACAATAAAAAAGCCTAAGAAAACAGATACTCTTGCAAGCCAAAGATGGTCAACTATTGAGGAACAAAAAAATTTTTTTGGTAAATGCCCTATTGATATAAATGAAACATTAGATGTTGGTGGAGCCCCTATTAATTATATTAATGATAATGAATTATTATATGAAACAGAACCAGTACATGATTTATGTGTAGGAGCAACCAGATCAGGGAAATCCAGAAAAATAGTTAGACAATTGGTCATTATCTGTTCAATGGCTGGCGAGTCAATGATATTCAATGATCCAAAAAAAGAAATGTTTTTCGATTTTAATGATTTTCTTATAAGTAAAAAATATGATACCTACTGTTTAGATTTTAGAAAACCCGAATATTCAAACTGCATCAATCCTTTAGATACAATCGTTGAATGCTTATCTGATGATAATGATATTAAAATTGATGATGCAGATCAGTGGGCACAAGATATGGTAACGTCATTGGTTGTTGATAATGGCGCTGGAGAAAGAATATGGATCGATGGACAAAAAGCATTATTGAAAAGTATTATTCTTGCTGCAAGTCAAGCAAACATGAATATTAGAAAAAAGAATCTGTATAGCGTATACCAGACATTAGCATTACTAGGTGGTGAAAAACAATTTGGTAGCAAAGAAAATGCAAAAATGATATTGTCTGCATATATGGAATCTTTAGATGAAACTAATATTGCAAGAACAGCATTTTCAGCTATTTCAAATTCTCCTGAAAAAACAAGAGGAAGTTTTATTACATCTGCACTCAATACTATCAATTTATTTTCAAGTATTAAATTAGGTAAGATGCTTAGTAGAAGTGATTTTAAATTTAGAGATTTTGCTGAAGGGAAAAAAGCATTATTTGTTGTAGCCCCTGATGAAAAAAACACATATGATCGAATAGCATCAATTATTTTTGACCAAAGCTATCAATCATTAGTATATGAAGCAAATAATCGACCAGGTCGAAAACTAAAAAAAAGAGTACATATGATTTACGATGAATTTGGAAATATGCCTAGAATTGATAATATGCAAAAAAAGATGACAGTTGCCTTAAGTCGAGGCATAATTTATCACTTATACGTCCAAGACTTTGCCCAAATCGATGATGTCTATGACGAAAAAGTAGCAAAAATCATAAGAGGCAATTGTAATCTATGGTATTTCATTTCTAGTGCTGATTTAGGCACATGTAAAGAAATCGCTGAAGCAGTTGGAGAAGAAACTATTTGGACAGAATCTACTTCTGGAAATTTTAATGATAATGCAACTACAACAGGTGGAGGTGTATCTTTTCAACAAACAAAGCGACAACTAGTTGATGCAAACGAACTAATGACATCAGATAATCGAGATGGAAATGGTATAATTGTTAAAAGAACATATTTTAAGCCATCTAAGGTTTATCTTCCAGATTGTTCAAAATATAAATGGTATAAAAATATTACAACTAATGAAATCGAAACTCTTCGTGAAGATAATTCGCTTGATTATGCTGTACCCCGTTTTTTTGTATTAACTAAGCAAGAACAACAAATTATTATTGATAAAGGTAAAGATGGCTACAATAGTTTTATAAAATCTAGACAAACCATTAATGCAATGAATACAATGAATAAAGGAATCTTACCACCTCAAAATGATTTGTACTGGTACTGGTCAGGTAGAGATGATATTAATTCTTCAGTTAAACAAAATGTATTAAGCTATATATCTAAATCAAATAGAATTCTTAATAGAAAAGAAATAAACGAATATCTAAATAGTAAGGAATTCTTAAATTTTCTAAATCAAATTGATAATACTAGTACTACAGAAAAAATGTTATTAGCTGAAGATAAATCAATAGCAGAAACCAAAAAGATAAATGAAAATGTTTCAACAAAAACAGAAGATATTCAAATGTTAATTGATAATTTAGTTGATGAAAATTATAAAAAAGCTAATAATTTAGGAAAATTATTTAAAGGTAAAGCAAATGGCTGAGATTATATTTAATTGTCAATTTGTAGAAACTCAGTTTTCTACTAAAAAAAACAATAACGTTAAACAAGTAAATACAAATGATATGATAAAATACTATGATAGAAAAGAAGCTTGTGATTATACACAAGAAAAATTTAATAATGATGATGATTATTCTATAGATACAAATAAGGCATTTAATTATTATAACTATCGAATTGGATCAACGGGTGGTTTTAATAACAATGGTAATCTAAAAATAAATGAAGCTAATAATCTTATCAATAAATATAAACCTAAATCAATTTATAGAATGGTATTTTCCTTTGAAGAGGAATTTTTACAAAAAAATGGTTTTTTACAAAAAAATCAAATACAAAAACTGATAACTAAATCCATGAATAAGAATATACGTTTAATGGGTCTTAATCCTGATAATTGTGTTTGGGGAGCATATTATCATACAAATACAGCTCATCCCCATGTACATATTTGGTTATTTGAAAAGAATCCAACAAAACAATATTATAGAATACCAAAAAGTACATTTAAAAAAATGCGATCTAATGTAATTAGAACTATGAACATCAATAGTGAGATATACGCTAACAGAGATTTAGCTAAAAAAGAGTTATTAGATACTTTAGAAAAATTAGGTCTTAATAAAATGTTTTATAAATCTCAAAAAATAGATAAAAAAACATTCACAGATAAAAAAATTACTGATATGTTTATGAAACTGGAAAAAATTATCCCAAAAACTGGTAGTTTAAAATTCAACTCAAAAAACATATCTCCTTATAAAAAACAAATCAACGAATTAATTGACTATATTCTTTCAAATAAATTAGTCAAAGAATACTACGACACATATATAAAATTACTAGAAAAAGAGAAACAAATGTACAATAATCGATACTACTCAGATGAAGAAAAAATGAGCAAAAATAAATTTGTTGATAACAAGGAAAAAGAATTAAGAGATCGTATTGGAAATATGATTTTACAAAGCATAAAAAATTATCGAGAAGATTGTTTAGATTATGAAAATGAAAATAATTCTCAAAATAATGATGAGAATAGATTCAGTGAGAAATTATTGGCAAGAAACTCTATTAAAAACAGATCAGCTATACTAAATGCTGGAATTTTAGATGAATTATCCAAAGCAATAGATATAAGTGCGAGGACTAATGCTGTAATTGAAAATGAATTAAATCAAATGATCAATAAAGCAAAGAAAGAAATATCCAACCAAAAAAATAACATAACTCTATAAAAAATGTTATACTATTTATAAAAGTAAGTGAATTATATTAAATTGTATATTAGTGAAAGGAACGTTTAAACATGCGCTGTTACTTGATGAATAAAAACACTACACTTTTTGAAATTGAATTTAATACAATAACAAAAGGAATAGATAAGATATATAAGATATATGATATTGATCATTCTCCTCTTGCTATAAAAAATGCTCAAAAGGATAAATCAAAAAGTATACTAAAGGAATTGAATATATGGTTTAAAGGACGAGGTATTCCTTCATGGAGAAAAGATTTAAAAAGACTTTTGAATAATTTAAATATTTCAACTACTGAAGAACTGCTTGATAAAGCATATGCACTTTCCTTATCAGACCAGTACTGGATAAAAGATATTAACGATAATATTAAGTGGCAAGATATTAATTTCTTTACAAATGATTTTGAGTATAGAGCATATTTTAATGCCTCATTCAGTTCGGACAGTAAAATTGAAAAACAACCTAGTCTTTATTCACCTAATAATACAACTGATGGTATGTTACAAAAAGCATGGATTATTGAGGATGGCAACAGAGTACTTGTCAAGGGAACATATACCCCAAGCAGGCAGGAGCCTCTCAATGAGTGGCTGGTTTCAAACATATGTAGAAGATTAGGATTTGAATATTGCGACTACACAGTGGATATAATCGATAACAGAATAGTATCAAAATGTAATAACTTTATTAACGAAAATGAAGAAATAATCACTGCTTCGGATTTGTTTGATTCTCTAAAACAAGATAATAACACCAATGATTTTGAACACTATATCAATGTTTTAGAATACAATGGGTTAAAAGATGCACGCATAAATTTAGAAAATATGGTAATTATTGACTATCTAGTAATGAATGAGGATCGTCATTTAAAAAACTTTGGAGCAATACGAAACGTTGAAAATTTAAAATACGAGCGTTTAACTCCAATCTTTGATACTGGTCAATCTATGCAATGTGATAAACTTACCAGTGAAATAAATTTTTACGACGGTTATGGGAAATTTTTCTATAACACAAGAAAACCGTTTTCTAAATATTTGGATTATATTGAAGATATATCTAGAATTAATATTGATAGTCTTGATGGTATTATTGATGAATATCACTATATGCTACATAAATATCAGGACTATATAGATATCAGTAATGAAAGAATAAATAAACTGGTAAATGGATTAGCTTTACGCATAGAAAAATTTTCTTTATTTCAGGAAAAATGCCTGAACAAGCAAATAAAACCTGAATATAAAACAGAATTAGAATTATAGAGGCAATTTGCCTCTTTTTATTTTGGAGGAAAAATAAATGGATAAACAAATTAAAGAATTAAATAAGAGAATTACAATTTTAAATAAAAAATTAAATAAAATAGAATTAACAAAGAAAAAAATCGCTGACGAAGAAGCAGATGCAAAAAAAGAGTTATTAACTTTAACAAAATTACAAAACAAATTAATTGATATGCAAAATGAACTAGATCAAGCAATTCCAAAAAAAATCAAAAATGTAAGCAATCAATCAAACGACCACATTAATAATGATGATCCTATTTATTAAAATAGGAAAAATGTACTCAATAATAATTCAAATATCATGATACTATCTAAATTGAGGAGCTTATATGAAAATTAATGGTATAGAAATCTTAAATTTTAAAATTAATAACAACTTATATGAATGTGATATAGTTTTGGATAATAAATATCTAGGGAAATTCAAACAATCAAATAAATATTCAGATACATATGATTTTGATAAATCGATACTTGAATCTAGTAAAAATGCATTTAAACAATCTGACTTATATCGCATATCATGTTTTGAAACAGATGATGATATAAAAGATTTTTACACTGTAGATATGTTTATAAATGATTTATGCGATCTATATCTTGATGAAAAAATCATGATTAATAAATTAAAAGAACAAAAATTTAAATTATTAATTATTGGGGAATCGCTTATTACAAATGAGATTGTTTATACAACTATCAATAATTCTAATGAATTTGAAAGCACAGTTAGAAAAATTAAAAAATCATTAAATAATAGTGCTATTATTCGAACTTATCATTCATTATCACAGTTTTATTTTGATAACAGAAAAAAATAGATTTAAATTGGAGGGTAATATGTTTTTAACAGAAAATGAATTAAAAGAAAAATTTTGGAAGTATTATAATGGCAAAAATCGTGCAAAAAAATATCAATTTGAATGTCCGATTAGAGAGGGAAATGCTGATTTAGTCACAATAGAAGTTTATCAAGATAACTACCAGATTAACTCTTTTGAATTTAAATTAAATGATATGCCAAAAGTAATAAGACAAGCAGAAGAAAATTCAAAATTAGTAAATAAAAGCTGGATAGTAGTACCTGAAGATAAAAGAAAATTAGTCAATGATAGATACATAAATACTTGTAAAGAAAAAGGAATTGGTATCATCTTTGTAGAAGATGGTGGTAGATGGAATTTAGGTATAACGCCAAAATTTAATAAAAATATACCTATGTCCCCTACTCTTGTAAATCTGATGATGAAAGGATACTGATATGTATCATGAAATAAAAAATACATTGACTGATTTGATAAAAAACTGCTATCAAGATTTGCCTTTAGAAAAAATAAACAATTATATTAGATTTTATATTAAATTAGAAAATAAAACTTTAAAAAGTTATTTAGGTAAATATAAGCCAAAAAAAAGAACTATATATCTCTACAATATAAAAAATGAATCTAATACTTCAGTAATAGTTACATTACTCCATGAATTAGCACATCATATCGATCATATGAATAGAAATAAAAGCAATCATGATAATTATTTTTATAATATACATATTGAACTTTTATGCACAGCTTTTGACATGAAAATAATAACTTATGAAGAATTTATGATTCATTCATCTAAAGCACAAAATATAGCAAAACTAAAAAGAATGATAGAAAAAATAAACTATCCTTCTATTGCCAAAGATTTAGATTATAAAAAAGATTATCTCTGGTTAATAGCAAGTAATCAAAATAATCATAAAACAGATGATTTAAAAAGCATGGGATTTAAATACAATCCTTATATTAGAAAATGGTGTTTAAGGTGTCATACTTCAAAAGCCGATACAATTAATAATCAATTATATGATTATAGTGTTATTAAAATACGAGGATCAACTTTAATATTTAATTTAGACAGTGAATCCGATAAATTTATTATAAAACAAAATCCAGAACAATCATTAAATGATATTGGTATCTGCCCTAATTGTGGTAGTAAATTAATTGAAAGAACTGGTAAATACGGAAAATTTATTGCATGTAGTAATTATCCAAAATGCAAATATATACAAAAAACAGTAACTTTTACTAACAATATATGCCCAAAATGCGGTTCTAAACTGATTTTAAAAAAAGGCAAATATGGCTATTTTGAGGGATGTTCTAATTATCCTGAATGTAAATATATAAAACCTAAAAAAACGTCTAATATCAATGAAAAATGCCCGATTTGTGGTAAAATACTTGTAACCAGAGAAAGTAAATACGGTAGTTTTATTGCTTGTTCAGGTTATCCTGATTGCAAATATATCAAGAAAGGCAGTGGCAATAGTAATGAAGATAGTAACAATTAAATTTAAAAAAGGACTTACTAGAAATATAAAACCATCTCAAAAAGAATATGAATATATGTGTCCTATTGAAGATATAAACATCGGTGATTATGTTCTTCTTGAAGTAAAAATTAAAAAAAGACGTGATTTTCAAGTAGGTAGAATAGAATCAGTTATTGATCTTGAAGAATGGGATAATGAAAATAAAAGTAAATTATTGCCATTTGGTTTTGTAGTCTGTAAAATTCCAGTTAAAAACTTTGAAAAAAGATGTGCAGATATAAGAAAAATGAAGGATAAAACCTTAATAAATAATGAGATAAGAAAGAAACGCCAAAAGAAAAAATCATAAATAAATCTCATATTTTTAGCAATTTTAATTTATAATGGAAAGGATTGGTCTAGTACCAATCCTTTTTTATTTGGGACAAAAAATGTAATGTATTAGGAGGAAAAAAATGAAATTAAATGATTTATTTTTAACTTATCTCGAAGATATTGAATTGACACATCAGCCATCAACTATCGACATTATTAAATATCGATATTATTCTAACATTTCAATATATTTTGGCGATATGGAACTGGAAGATATTACAGCAGATAAAATAAAAAAATTTCAAAGAGAACTAATATCAGGAAAAAATAAAAAAGAAAAGAAATTAAGTGCTGGATATGTAAATATTATAATAAGTTTATTTAAAAGGCTATTAAAATATGCCTACCTTATGGAATACATAAATACAGACTACAGGTACATAAAAAGTTTGAATACGATACAAGATGTAATAGATAAAGACGCATATATTGATAGACAAACTATTTGGAGAATACCAGAGTTTAATCAATTTATCGAATTTGTAAGTGATGAACAATATTACTTGCTCTTTAACATTCTGTATTTTTGTGGACTTAGAAAAGGTGAAGCATTAGCACTAAAATGGAGGAATATTGATCTAATAAAAGGTACGATTACAATTGAATCAACTGCTTCAAGAGTAACTGGTGTAGGTCAAATTTTAAAGTCACCTAAAAGTATAAATTCATATCGTACTATCTTCATCAATGATACATTGCTAGAATTAATACTAAACTATTACCTAAAAAAAAGAAAAAATTATAAAAATATTAAAAACTTATTTGTATTTGGTGATTTTAAAATGATAAGTTTTACAACATTAGATAGAAATTTTTATAAATATAAAAAAATTTCTGGTGTAACTGATATGAATCTACACGGTTTTAGACATTCACATGCTACTATACTATTGGAATTAACAGATGATATCTATACTGTTTCAAAAAGGCTGGGACATTATAGTGTTGATATAACAGAAAAATATCTTCACTACGCAGATAAAGCTCAAAAAGAGTTAATAAAAAAATTAGAAAAAGAAGTAAAAAATATTAAAGATTATTCTATGTTTAATGATTTTATAAGTGATTTAGAAGAAAGAATTTTACTTGAACTTGATAATTCAGTATATAACAATGAGGAGATTAATAAGATAATATCAATATTCAATTTTATAAAAAAAATAAAAAATGAATAGTAAAGTTAAAAATAATATGCTAGAATTGGATTAGAAACAAAAAAGAATAAAAAAATAAACATATCTGTCGCCAAACAGATATGTTAGATATCATCTAATCCAATACTTGCCTAATGGATCAGTGAATTAGTTTTTATATAAACTAATCATTATGATTAACGATTATAAGTTATCATAACTTGATTAGATTATATCAATATAGAAACTAAATATCAACACGAATAATTAAAACAGTAATTAGGCTAGAAATTGATTAGATTCAGTATCTAGCTTTTTTTATTAAACTATTGCTTATTAACAACATAGTAAAACTTCTCATAACTAATATGTATAATAATTCTAGTTTATTCTTGTGTTTGAACCATTTTAATTTATTTAGCTGATATTAATGGTGCCGGAGCCAAGAATCGAACTTGAATTTCATGATTACCATTCATGCGTTCTGCCATTGAACTACACCGGCATGGTGCAGACAGCGAGAGTTGAACTCGCACGAGCTAATGCCCACTACCCCCTCAAGATAGCGCGTATACCAGTTTCGCCATGTCTGCATTTGGCCTTCTTGCCGTAAGTAGATTCTATCAAATTATCAAAAAAAAATAAAGACTAGAATGCAAATTCTAATCTTTTTTTCCTGTCTTAATTGATTCTAAATCATTTAAGTCATATGGTGTTAATTGATAAACATAATAATTTAACCAGTTACTAAATAATAAATAAGCATGAGAACGCCATTTAACCAATATTTCATTATTTATATCATCATTACGATAATAATTTTTAGGCATCGTAGCATCACTAGAAATTGCTAAATCCCTTTTATATTCTTTATCTAATGTATCAGGATCGTATTCTGGATGACCGGTAACAAAAAAACGTGATCCATCCTTTTCAGCAATTAAATAAACACCAGCTTCTTTGCTTTGAGCTAAGATATCTAAACTAGCAACTTTTTCAATATCTTTTGCTAAAACAGTTGTATATCTTGAATGAGGTGCATAAAATTGATAGTCAAAGCCTCTTAATATCTTACGTTTCATCTTTTCAATATTAGTACTATGGAAATATACTCCGGTCAATTTTTCATCTAATTTATGTTTTGGAATCCCATAATAATGATACAATGCCGCTTGCGATGACCAGCAAATGAAAAAAGAACTGAAGACATGCGTTTTGGCCCACTCTAAAATTTCTACCATTTCTTGCCAATAATCAACTTCTTCAAATGGCAATTTTTCTACTGGGGCTCCAGTAATAATCAAACCATCATAACTTTTATCTTTTATATCTTTGAAAGTTTTATAAAAAGCCAATAAATGCTCTTGTGAAGTATTTTTAGATTCATGACTGGCCATATGAATCCAGTCAACTTCTATTTGCAAAGGTGTATTTGAAAGCATTCTTAATAATTGCGTTTCAGTTACAATCTTAGTTGGCATAATATTCAATATTAAAAGCTGTAACGGGCGAATTTCTTGCGATAAAGCCCTATTTTCATCCATAACAAAAATATTTTCTTCTCTTAATATTTTACTAGCTGGTAAATCATTAGGTATTTTAATAGGCATAAGCTAACCTCCTAACATAAACATTAGTTTACCATAACTTAATAAATATTTTAAGACTAAAACGCAATTAATTCATTAAAAATCTGAATAATATAAGCATCACTCATTCCTGATAAATAATCAATTATACTTTTAATCATCGCTTGATCATCATTAATAAAATCATATATTACTTTATTTTGATATATTTCATTACGTTTAAAATATTTCATATTACTATATTTTTCTAACCAATGAACAAAACCATTAATAGTATTAGGAAACTGTTCTTTATCTTTAAGTAACTCATTAATTAAGTTAGTATTTGAATCCTTAGCTATTAAATCATACTTATAATAAAAATCAAAAATTGAATGTAACATTAAACTAACATAATCACTATGGATTTTAACACGATCAATTTTATATATATTTTGATAATTAAATTTCATAATAGTTTTCATTATTTCAAATGCTGTTTTAGATAATGCAATTCCATCATCAGGATTACTATTTTTGCATACATCTTGAATGAAATAATTAACTATCGTTCCATTATTGATTGCATTGAATTGATAGTCTTCAGAAAGCTGATTCAATGACATTCTTAAGACTTCAACTTTATTTTCTTTTAAAACTTTTAATCGCAACGCATCTTCAATATCACGAGCTAAATATGCTATTTTATCAGCAACCTTAACAACACAGCCTTCCCATGTAAAAGGATTATATTGACCGGGTGTTAAATAATCGTTTAAATCTATCGCTTGATCACGTTTTTTTATTTTCATTTGCTGCATCTCACCACAGTGTGAAATAATACCATCTCTAACAGCATAAGTTAAATTTAGATTATGACGTACATGTTCATCATCCTCTAATGTTTCAATATTGTCAATAAAATGCAGACTATTACGTTCATGCCAAAATGAATCTAACCCATTACTTTTAGCAATATCATTAATGATTGTTTCACCACCATGACCAAAAGGTGCATGACCCAAATCATGGCCAACAGCAATAGCTTTAGTTAATTCTGTATTTAAACCTAAATAATTTGCAATAGTATAACTAATTGATTCTACTAAATTTACATGTTCACTACGTGTACAAACATGGTCGTCTTTAACTGCGAAAAAAACTTGAGTTTTATGTTTAAGACGACGATACGCTTGAGAAAAAATTATTCTAGTATAATCACGACCAAACTCACTACGTAAATCACTATCACGCTGATAAATCGGTGATACTCGTTTTATTGCTAATGAATAATTTTTATTGTTTTCATTCATAGCCTCATTAATAAATAAATTTTTTGTCATTTTAATACCCCCCTTTTTTATTATATATTTTATGTAATAATAGTACAAATCAAGAGCGTATTTTAAAGTTAAAAAAAAGGTTTTAAAAAAGGAAAGAATAACATCTTTCCTTTAAAATCTATTTAGTTAATAAACTAGCTGCTGCTTTATCAATAATAACTGTAACATCATCATGATCTTGTAAAGCACTTGCAGGTACATCTACAGTTTTTTCACCTTCTACTAATACTTTAATTGGTGCAGCTTTATTTTCACCACAAGCAACTAATAATAATTTTTTAGCAGCTAAAATATTAGAGATACCCATTGTAATTGCATGAGTTGGTACTTCATCAATATTACCATTAAAGAATAAACGAGCGTTATCTTGACGAGTACTTTCTTTTAATTCAATCATATGAGTTACTGAATCAAAAGCAGTTCCTGGTTCATTGAATCCAATATGACCATTTGATCCAATTCCTAATAATTGGATATCCAATTGATTGTTAGCTAATAATTCGTTATAGTCATCACAGCTTTTTTGAATTTCACCAGCACCATTTGGTACATGAACATTTTCAGGATTGATATCAATATCTTTAAATAAATGTTGTTCCATAAAGTAATGATAACTTTGAGGATGTGTTGGTTCTAAACCAAAATATTCATCTAAATTAAATGTTTTAATGTCTTTATAAGAAGTCCCGTTCTTCTTATGATCTTCAATCATCAATTCATATAAACGAATTGGAGTTGATCCTGTTGCTAATCCTAAATTTGCAGTTGGATTATTTTTTACTACTTCCAACATTACTTTTGCAGCTTCTACGCTTGCTTCTTCATAATTTTCTACTATAATTACTTTCATTTTACGTCCCTCCGCATATATGATACTATTTTTAAGCATTTTGTTCAAGCTAATAGACAGAAAATCAGCTCTTTTTTATCTATAATCATTAATAGTTTATTACTATTCTAAACAATAAATTATAATTAAAAATAAGTTAAAAGTAAAACCAATAATTCTTTATTTTTTTCTATAAATAAGGTAAAATGAATATGTATATGGAGGTGTTTTTATATGATAAAAGGTATTGGGGCTTCTAGTGGTATTGCGATAGCAAAAACCTATAAACTAGTTATGCCAGATTTAACAGTAACTAAAGTTACTGTAGAAGATGTAGATGCTGAAATCAAAAAATTTGATGACGCTATGTCACAAACTGCAAAAGAGTTAGAATCAATTAAGGAAGCCGCATCAAAAAATCTTTCTGCTGAAGAAGCTGCAGTATTTGATGCACATGCATTAGTACTTCAAGATCCTGAATTAAAAACTCAAGTTGAAGACAAAATTAAAAATGAAAAAATTAATGCTGATGCAGCATTAGATGAAGTTGCAAATACTTTCATCATGATGTTTGAAAGTATGGATGATCCATACTTTAAAGAAAGAGCTGCTGATATTAAAGACGTTTCACGTCGTTTATTAGCTAATTTATTAGGAAAATCATTACCTAATCCAGCGTTAATTGATGAAGAAGTTGTAATCATTGCTGATGATTTAACTCCATCTGATACAGCTCAATTAAATAAAAATTTAGTTAAAGGTTTTGCTACTAACATTGGTGGAAGAACTTCTCACTCTGCAATCATGGCTCGTTCATTAGAAATTCCTGCAGTTGTTTCTTGTAAAACAATTACAGAAGAAGCTAATGATGATGATATGATTATCTTAGATGGAGAAGCTGGTGTTGTAATTATCAACCCAACTGATGATGAAATCAAAGAATATGAAGCAAAACGTGAAGCATTTATTGCATATAAAGAAGAATTAAAACAATTAAAGAATGAAAAATCAGTTACTGTTGATGGACATCAAGTTGAATTAGTAGCTAATATTGGTTCTCCTAAAGATATTCAAGGTGTTCTTGATAACGGTGGTGAAGGTGTCGGATTATTTAGAACTGAATTCTTATACATGGAATCAGCTGAATTACCTACTGAAGAACAACAATTTAACGTTTATAAAGAAGTATTAGAAGGAATGAACGGTAAACCAGTTGTTGTACGTACATTAGATATCGGTGGAGATAAGAAAATCGAAGCTCTTCCATTACCTGAAGAAATGAATCCATTCTTAGGAGTACGTGCGGTTCGTTTATGCTTCCAAAGAGAAGATATCTTCAGAGTACAATTAAGAGCATTATTAAGAGCATCATTATATGGTGACTTAAGAATTATGTTCCCTATGATTGCTACATTAGATGAATTTAGAAAAGCTAAAGGAATCTTAATGGAAGAAAAAGAAAAATTAGTTAACGAAGGTATTGAAGTTTCTGATACATTCCAAGTTGGTATTATGATTGAAATCCCTGCAGCAGCAGTATTAGCTGATCAATTAGCTAAAGAAGTTGATTTCTTCTCAATTGGAACTAATGACTTAGTTCAATATACATTTGCAGCTGACAGAATGTCTTCTGGTGTATCTTACTTATATCAACCATTCCATCCATCAATTTTACGTTTAGTTAAACACGTAATTGAATCAGCTCATGCTGAAGGAAAATGGACTGGTATGTGTGGAGAAATGGCTGGAGAAGCTATCGCAGCCCCATTACTAATTGGTTTAGGATTAGATGAATTCTCTATGTCTGCTACTTCTATTTTATCTCAAAGAAAATTAATCAGATCAATGAAAAAATCTGAAATGGAAGAATTAGCAGCTAAAGCAATTAACTGCGGAACTATGGATGAAGTAGTTGCTCTAGTTAAAGAAGCAGTTGATTTATAATAAGTAAAAAGTCTCGCAAGAGACTTTTTCTTTTTGTTAAAATAATATAATGCATTAATATTCTTTAAAGCTGATTTTTATAGTGAGAATCCCCTAAAGTTCCCCCTAAAAAATTTTGTAATCTACCTAAATTATTTATCTTTCAAATAAAAAAAGGCCCTAGAAGGGCAAAATGGATACATTGTAAAAAACATATATCGTTTGATAAAGAATTCTAGATAATAAAAAAGAAGAACCGGCAGCTAGCTATTGTTGCACGTAAGTACTATCGTCGCCGTTATGATGCTTAACTTCTGTGTTCGGAATGGGTACAGGTGTGTCCATCATGCTATCGC
>NZ_NFLA01000004.1:0-90440 GCF_002160675.1 Erysipelatoclostridium sp. An15 | reverse complement strand
ACAAATAAAGCTCCAGGAGCAATTGGACCATATAGTCAAGGAATTAATGTTGGTGATTTATATTTCTTTTCAGGACAAATCCCATTAAATCCAGAAACTAATGAAATGCCAGAAGGAATCGAAGCACAAGCGCATCAGGCATTAAAGAATGTTAAAGGATTATTAGAAAGTCAAGGATTGGATTTTTCTAATGTTATAAAAACAACAGTATTTTTAGATAACATGGAAGATTTTAATACGGTAAATGAAATTTATGCAACATATTTTGTAGAGCCATTTCCAGCAAGAAGTGCTGTTGAGGTAGGAAAACTACCAAAGGGTGCTTTAATTGAAGTTGAAGTAATTGCTTGTAAATAAAAAGATAGAATTTTGTAATTCTATCTTTTTTTAAAAATAATTTTTTACAAAAATGACTTTACCAATAACTTTAACCGGTAAATCATTAGCTTCTTTTAAAGTATAATGAACATCATTTATTGATGGATTACAGGCTATCAAAGTAATTCCAGTATCATCTTGATAATATTTTTTAATTGTTACTTGATCACCAATTTGAATAACAGCGATATCGTTATTTTTAACTGTATCTTGACTTTTTACATATATTAAACTACCATCAACAATTCCAGCATCTTTCATAGAATCACCAGTTACTTTTAAAAAATAGTCACCTAAATGATATTCTTCTAAAGTGATTCTTTCCTCACCAAGATAGTTATTATCTAAAAATAAATCATATCCGCCTTTAGCTATTCCTAAAATCGGTTTTTTTAAAGTGATTGCAGTTCCGTTCAATAGCGAACCAACATCAAATTCTAAAACCTCTGACATTTTATCAATTGTTTCTTGTTGTAATGATTTAACAGAGCCGTTTAACCAGCGGCCAACGGTAGTATGAGTTACGCCAAATTCTTTAGCGATTTGTTGATTTGTTAAATGATAACGAGATTTATACTCTTTAATAAATTGTTTTAACTCCATCGTTGTCACCTCAATTAAAATTATACCTGAAGATAAATGGAAAATAAAGGATTTCAATTCAATAAGTAGCACACAATTGCATAATTTATTTGAATATGCACATTTTGGATACTATAATGGCATTGAGGTGATTGGATTGAAACGGGTATATTTGTGCATTGATTTAAAAACTTTTTTTGCATCTGTTGAATGTGTTGAACGAAATTTAGATCCCTTTAAAGTAAATTTAGCAGTTGCAGATAAAGAGCGTGGTAAAGGGGCTTTGTGTCTAGCAATATCACCAAAACTAAAAGCGCTGGGAATAAAAAATCGTTGTCGTTTATTTGAAATTCCATCTTATCTTGATCTAATAATTGCAAAACCGCGGATGAAATTGTATATGGAGTATGCAGCTAATATTTATGAAATTTATTTAAAATATGTCTGCGATGATGATATTCATGTTTATTCTATTGATGAAGCATTTTTGGATATTAGCACTTATTTTAAATTATATCGTAAAACGCCATTACAAATGGCTAGAATGATTATTGATGATATTTTTGAAACTACCGGCATTACAGCAACCGCTGGCATTGGCAGTAATTTATATTTAAGTAAAGTAGCATTAGATATTAGTGCCAAACATAATCCTAGTAATATTGGTATTTTAAATGAACCTCTTTATAAGCAGACTCTTTGGCATCATCAGCCAATCACTGATTTTTGGCATGTTGGTAGGGGAATCGCTAAACGATTGGCTAAATATCAAATTTTTGATATGGCAGGCGTTGCTTTTTGTGATGAAAAGATCTTATATCAAGAATTTGGAGTTAATGCCAAATATTTAATCGATCATGCCTGGGGTAAAGAACCAACAACGATTGCCCAAATAAAAAAATATCAGCCAGAAAATAATTCGATTTCACACTCGCAGGTTCTATTTGAAGATTATAGTTATGAAGATGCATTATTAGCGATGAAAGAAATGGTTGAGTTAAAAGTGCTTGATTTAGTAGAGCAGCATTTAGTAACTAGACATATTGCCTTATATGTTGGTTATAGTAATAAAAAAATTAAAGCAACTGGTGGTTCGTTAAAAATAGGGGTTTGTACTAATTCTTATCGAATTTTATTATCGGAGTTTATAACATTATATAAACGAACAACACATTTAAACTGTCCAATTAGAAGGTTAGGAATTAGTTTTGGAGGTGTAATTGATGAAAAATATGAAGCTTATGATTTATTTACTGATTATCAAGAAATTGAAAAGGAACGTAAGTTACAAGAAGCATTAATTAATATTAAAGGACGCTATGGGAAAAATGCTGTTTTTAAAGGGATGGATTTATTAGAAAAGGCGACTACTTTAAAGCGTAATAAATTAATTGGAGGTCATAATGGTGAATAATCTAGAAAAACGAGCGCGCTTATTTCTTTCTTTTGATTCATTAAAAGGGTTTAAAGATTATTTAAAGGCTAAACAAAAAATAACTGTTGATCCAGTTGAGTTAGCCCCTGATGCTTTAGATGAACTAGATTGGAAAATTAAACAGGTACAGCCGGGTATGATGGTTACGGTTGTTTATTATAATCAAGGTGAATATGTTTTACGCACAGGTTTAGTTAGTAAAATTGATTTTGAATGTAAAAGATTAACAATAGTTAATCAAGAAATTAATTTTAATCAGATCATTAAAATTAGTGATTTATAAAAAAAATCCCACCAATAATTATATTGGTAGGATTTTTTTATAGGAATAAAACACATATGATTCCAACAAATAAACAATATACTGAAAAAATATGTAATTTTCTATTACTTAAAAATTTAAATAATAATTTTAAAGAGAAATATGTAACAACTCCACTAACAATAAATGCAATTAAATATGGTAACCAAAGTGTACTTAATGTAGTTGAACTAAAAAAGTCACCTAGTTTTAAAATAATTGCTCCAATACTTACAGGCATAAACATGAAAAAGGAAAAATCTCGAGCGGCTTTTTGTGTTAAACCACCTAACATACCACCAGTTAAAGTAGCACCACTACGGGAAATACCAGGAAGCAGGGCCAATAATTGAAAAAAGCCTAGTCTTAAAGCGTCAAAAAGATTTATCTTACGAGCAGTCCTTTTGCCATGATAGCCAAATTTATGAATTAAAAGCAGAAAGATTGCAGTGACTAAAAGACAACAGCCGACTAATTTTGGGGCAGAAAAAGCAGCCTCAATTTTATCATTAAGGAAAAAACCACCAATAGCAGCTGGGATTGTTGCAACAATTAGTAATACACAATATCTAAATTCGTTTTCATAATAGTTCCTTTTTCTTGAATCAAAAATATAGCTAAAAAACGCGATGAATAATCCGATTATTTGTTGACGATAATAATACATGATTGCAAGTAAAGAGCCAGTATTAACGATGACTTCAAAAGTAATATCGTTTATTGGCACCATTAATCCTAGTTTTTTAAAAATACTTTGAAAAATAACTAAGTGACCACTACTAGAAATAGGGATAGGTTCACTAAACCCTTGAATAGCTCCGAGGATACTATAAACAATGATATTTTTAATTAATTCCATCTTTTCACCTCGCGATTATTATAACTTAATTGAAAATAAAAAGATAGGAAAACATGATTTAACAAAATTAACATATATTTATATGGGAGGAAACTATGAAAGATATTATTGTAAATTGGGTTAAAGAAGATGAAGAACTTTTAGAACCATATGAATGGGATGAAGATGATGATTTAGAAATCATCTCGCGGCTAAAAGGTTATTTAGTTGATCAAGATACATTACATGATTTTATTTATGGTTGTATTAATTTATATGAAAAAAAATATTTTAATCGAATCTTTATAGTCGGTGATGGTAAATATAGTGTTGTTGTTGAAATTAATTCTAATGGTAAACTATCATATCGTTCTTTAACGATGATGAAACAGCGTAATTTAATTAATGACTATTTAAAAAAACAGCCACTTACTAAATTTAATTATCATATGTATGATGAAGGCTTGCTTAAAGAATATGGCTTAACGCGCAATGAACGTATCAAAAAACAGTATGTTGAACATATGATAGATAAAATATACGTGGAAGATTATGACCGGTTTTTAAAAATTTGCAGTCAATTAGAAATTAATGATGAAAAAAGTATTGGTAAATATTTACATTTAAAAAAGAAATTAGAGATAGGCTATTCATTTATCCATGAGTTACTTTATAACCAGTTAGTAAAGAAATAGTGTTGACAAGATTCATAATACGTGTTACTGTATTAGTGTATTAATACAGTAGGAGGTTAGTTATGAGTGAATTGTTGAAAATTGACAACGTTACCAAAAAATATGGGCGTTTTAAAGCATTGGACAATGTGACTTTAACATTACAATCAGGTAAAATTGTTGGTTTATTAGGTCCTAATGGTTCAGGAAAAACAACGTTGATTAAAATAATTAATGGTCTATTAAAAGATTATCAAGGTAATATTTTAGTAGATGGTAATCCAATTGGGGTGGAATCTAGAAAAATTATTTCTTATTTGCCGGATGAAAATTATTTTCAAGATTGGATGTATATTAAAGATGTATTAAATATTTTTAGTGATTTATATCAGGATTTCCAAAAAGATAATTGTCTAGAATTGATGAAACGTTTTAATTTAGAACCAAATATGAAAATTAAATCTTTATCTAAAGGGATGAAAGAAAAGTTTCAATTATGTTTAGTAATGTCTAGAAAAGCTAAATTATATATTTTAGATGAACCGATTGCTGGAGTTGACCCAGCGGCACGTGAAGTGATTTTAGATGTTATTTTAAATAATTATGATGAAGATGCTTTGGTTTTGATTTCAACACATTTGATTAGTGATTTAGAAACAATTTTTGATGAAGTAGTATTTTTAAAGGAAGGAAAAGTTGTCTTACATCAAGAAACTGAACAACTACGTCATGAAAGAAAACAATCAATTGATGAAGCATTTCGGGAGGTATTTAGATGTTAAAGTTATTAAAGTATGAAATAATCGAATCATATCGCCAATATTTATTGACTTTTGTTGTTTTTTTGATGCTTTGTGCAATTACACCATTAGTTCCAGTATTTATCAGTAATATATTGTCAATTTTAGTTGCGATAGCTTTTACGGGAATATTTATTGCGATATTTTTAAATGTAATTATCAGTTTTAATCGTTCAATGTATAAACGACCTGGTTATTTAACTTTGACTTTACCGGTTAGAACGGAAAATTTAATTGGTGCTAAATTAATTGGTAGTTTGATTTGGGTTGTTATTAGTACATTGGTTTTATTGATTGGGATAATGATTTTAGTAATGGCTACTGGTGAAGTGTCATTATTAGAGGTTATAGAGCTTACTAGAAACAGTTTTACTTATATTGTTGATCATTTAGGTAATATTGTAATGGAATTTGTCAACGCGATGATTGCTATGGCAACAATAATTTTATCATTTTATTTAGTTATAACATTTACAAAGACAAAATTTGTCCCTAAATATAAAACAGTATCAGGGATTGCCCTTTATTTTATTGGATGGATCTTAATCGCCAATCTTCTTATGAAGTTACCAATAGCTAGTGATGATATGTTAGTGTCAATTGCCCTTTGTATAGTTTTATCGGTTATTTTCTACATTGCAACAGTCTATTTGATTAATCATCAAATTGAAGTAGAGTAGGTGAAACAATGAAGAATGAATTTGATCCTAATTTACCAATTTATCTGCAAGTAATGGAAGAAATTAAAAAAGATATTTTTGTTGGTAAATATCATTGTGGTGATAAAATTGCTTCAGTACGTGAGCTAGCTTTAGTATATAGTGTTAATCCTAATACCATTCAAAAAGCATTAAGCGAGCTAGAAAGAACGGGAATAATCTATAGTAAACGAGCTCAGGGTCGTTATGTAAGTGAAGATAGTAATTTAATTGATGATTTAAAAAAAGAAGTTAGTGATCAAAAAATCCGGACATTTTTAAATGAAATGATGGAAATTGGTTATGATAAAAGTATGATTATTAAAATGATTGAGGAACTTGATTAACTGATCAAGTTCCTTATTTTCGGTATTATTATTTAAAAAGGATAGAAAAAAAATTAAATTAATGTATAATAGTAAAGGTAAGGGAGATGATATTATGATTCGCATTTACACGGCACCTAGTTGTGCATCATGTCGAAAAGTAAAGGCATGGCTGAAAGAACATAATATTCCTTATGTGGAAAAGAATATTTTTTCAACCTTGCTTAGAGAAGTTGAATTAAGAGAATTGTTAGAGCGAAGTGAAAATGGAACAGACGATATCATTTCTAAAAGAAGTAAAATAATCAAAGAAAATGATATTGATTTAGATAGTATGTCAATCAATGAATTGATAAAATTCATTCAAGCTAATCCATCAGTTTTAAAACGACCAATTATGATTGATGAACGACGTTTTCAAGTTGGATATAATGCTGAAGAGATTAGAGTGTTTATTCCTCGAGAATTACGTAAATTGGCAGAATGTCCAAATAGCGAATCTTGTCCGCAATTTGTTAACAATCCAGATTCGATTAAAGAGGCTTATCGAAGTGAAAAATAGCAGTGAATGTATCGTGGCATCACTGCTTTTTATTTTGGATACTAGTTATTACACGGTTAATTTTACTCATACAGTTTCTAGAATAATCTAAGTGATATTGATTGATGAAATCTAAAAATGCTTGTTTACCTTTTTTATAATCAAGTACTTCATATTCTAATTCATAATCAATAATATTATTATAGACATTATAATCAACACAAATAAGACCATCTGGGGTGCTGATTTCATAACGAGTAGTTGTCAAACTATAATCGGTAATAAACATAGTGCTATTAAGATTTAAGGGTTTTAGTTTATCAAATACTTCATTAGTAACTAATTGATGATTAAGGATTTTTTCTTTTGTTTCTTTATCAATCATTAAATTTGTTTCTAAAGTGCCTTGTTTTTGAGGTTGTTTTAAAGTTAATTCAAATTGATCGTTTTTATCGCGAATTCTTAAAGAATATCTTAGTTTAGATAATCTAGGATGTAATAAATAATGGTTTGTTTGTTTATAACAGCAATCAATTTGATGATCATTAATAATCTGATCAAATATTTCTTTAGTAATTAAGATTTTAAATTCTATTTCTAAGTTTTCTTCCATAGTATCCTCCATTGGTATATAATATATTATAAACGCTAAGGTTGGTGAAAACAATGATACAATATGCATTAGTAACTAAACAAGATGAATTATCAAAAAAAATAGCTCAAGAAATTAAAGATGGGCTAAAAGAAATTGCAAACTATAATCAGGAAAAGCCTGATTTAGTAATTAGTGTTGGTGGTGATGGAACGATGCTAACATCAGTCCACCAGTATTTAAATCAAGATGTGGGGTATATCGGAGTTCATACTGGGACATTAGGCTTTTATACAGATTATTTAAAAGATGAAATAGATGAATTAATTATGGCAATTAAAAATAATCAGTATAAAATCAATCATCGTAATTTATTAGAAGTAAGTGTTTATCGTCATGGAAAAAAAGATACTTATTTAGCGTTAAATGAAATGCGAATTGATTATGGCTTTGTTACGCAGGTAATTAATGTTTATATTGATGATGAACTATTAGAAGTATTTAGGGGTAATGGTTTATGTGTTTCTACACCATCAGGATCAACTGCTTATAATAAATCTATTGGTGGGGCAGTTATTTATCCTGGAACTCCTTTAATGCAGCTAACAGAAGTAGCACCAATTCAACATAATGCTTACCGTAGTTTAGGAGCAAGTATGATTTTAGATGCCAATAGGGTTATTAAATTAGAAAGCAATCATTTTAAATGTGTTAGTATGGGAATTGATAATCTTCATTTTGATTTTAGTGATGTTGAAAAAATAGAAATTCGTATTGCAACAAAGACAGTTAATTTTATCGAATATCGATCAATGTCTTTTATTCAAAGAATTAGAAGGGCGTTTATTTGCGAATGAGATATGTAGCTTGTGAAAGTGGTATTTTATTAAGAGAATTTTTATTTAAACAAAATCTAAGTAAAAAGGCTATTAAGGCGATAAAAACTAAAGGGGATATTTTAGTCAATGGTAGTCATCAAAGTGTTCGTTATATTTTGAATAAAGGTGATATTATTGAATTGATATGGCCATTAGAAAATAATGAATTATCTTCATATGATATAAATTTAAAAATTTATTATGAAGATCCTTACTATTTGGTAGTTGATAAGCCTGCCGGTTTGCCAAGTATTCCGACTCGAAGATATCCAGATAAAACTCTAGCTAATGCCTTAAGTGCATATTATCGAAAAAACAATATAAATGCTGCTATTCATTTAGTTAATCGTTTAGATAAAGATACTCAAGGACTATTATTAGTGGCTAAAGACCGTTATAGTCATTATTTGCTTTCTAAAGATATTAAACAGGTTAAACGGGTTTATCATTGCCTGGTTGATGGAAAATTAGAAGGATTTGGAACAATCGATAAAGCGATAGCTAAAGTAGAAAACAGTGTTAAACGGATTATTAGTGATACTGGTAAAAAAGCTGTCACTCACTTTCAAGTAATTGAAAGTGGTAATCAACAAAGTAAAGTAAGATGTGTTTTAGAAACCGGCCGAACTCATCAAATTAGAGTTCATTTAGCTAGTTTACATCATCCACTTACTGGCGATAGTTTATATGGTTCGAATATAGATATTAAATATTATTTAGATAGTGTTGAATTATCGTTTATTCATCCTTATACTAATCAATTAATAGAGATAAAAAAAGAGGTGGTCTAATATGATTATCATATTAACCATCTCTTTTTAATAACGTTTTTTACCTTCAATTATTCTTGTCTGACGTTCCATATCTAAGAAAATTCCTATTGCGATCATATAAGATAATAATGAAGAACCACCATATGATAAAAACGGCAGGGTGATACCGGTTATTGGTAATAAGCCAAGAACCATACCAATATTCCAAATCTGCTGGAAGATTAAAAGTCCCAGAATTCCAGCGGTCAAATATTTATCACGATTATTTTTAGCTCTAAAACCAATTCTGATAATTATTGCATCTAATGCACAAATAACTAAAATTGTAAAACCACCACCGATAAAACCGAAACTTAAAGAAATAACAGCAAAGATAAAATCGGTCTGGGCTTCTGGTAAAGAAATAACAGCATTCTCTAAGCCATATCCCCATAGACCAGCAGTACCATATGAAAGCATCGCATTAAATAATTGATAACCTTCTTCATTATAAGTACCTTCAGGATCGATCCAGCCATAAAAACGACTTAATTTATGACCGCCACCAATGATACTTGCAAAAACATCATGCTGGTAAACGAAAAGATAAACCATGATTATAATTATAACTAAAGCAATGATACCACCAATAATAAACCATCCCGCTCTTATTCCCGACATAAAGAGAATAAAAACAATTGATGAAAGCATGATCATAGCTACTCCAGAGTCATTTTGAAGATAAACTAGAATACAGGGTGGTAAAGAAATTGCTAAGATCTTACCAATTAAAATCAAATCGTTATGAAAGTCATGAACTAAATAACGATTATTATGTTTATCAATAGTATCAGCCATAACCACAACCATAATAATTTTCATGAATTCTGATGGCTGTAAGTCAAAGCCTGGTAATTTGTACCATGATGTGGCCCCGTTGTTATTTTTGGCTAAGGGTATAATCGAAATACCAAAATGAGTAATTAAGAAATGTTCAATAGCTAATCCTACTAATAAGACCATTAAAATACCATATATAATCCACATAGAAGAATAGATCCGGTCATTTGATACTTTATAAACAATAGCTATTACAACAAAAGATATAGCATAAAATACTAACTGCCTAATCCAATATGTACTTGGATTCCCAACGGTAATTAAAGGAGTAGCACTTTTGATTCCTAAACAGCTAATAAAGCATAGTAATAAAATAACAATCAATAAAGGTTTACAGATTACGGATTTTTCTTTTTCTTCCACAAAATCCCTCCTTATAAAAAAGATAGTTTTTTTATTCATGGTATAGTATACTATAATTAAGCAATAATTAATAGGGGGTTATTTTAATGAATTATTTACCATATATTTTAATTGCAATTATAGTTATTGTTATTTTAGCTTATATTTTTATAAAATCAATGAAAAATAAAGGTCCAAAGCAAGTAACATCAGCTGATATTCCTGTTGATGTTAATAAAATTATTGAAGCAGTTGGTGGTAAGTCTAATATCAAAGAAACTACAGCTACTTCTTCTAAAGTTACTTTCTTTGTAAATGACGATAATTTAGTTGATAATGAAAAGCTTAAGGCTTTAGGAGCTTCGGGAATTGTTCAAACAACTAATAAGGTTACAGCGATATTAGGAAAGTATTCTAAGGAAATATCTCGGGTAATTAATGATCAATAAGCAGATAATTAATCTGCTTATTTTATTAAAGGAGCAAATTTATGGATATAAAAGATCGGATGATAAATTATGAACCGTTGTTTAATCAATGGTTGTTTGATGAACTATTAGAAATCCATGATCAAGAAGCATTAATTAAGGTAAAGCCGCAAGGGATAGAAACTGAAAAAGAAGCATATATCAAAGTAATTACGATTTACAATCAAAATGATAATTTAGAAGAATTAGAACAGCGCATGATGCAGATTAAAACGGGATTGGGACTTGATAATATTAACCAGACTGAATTTCTTGATTATGAACAATATTTAATTGAAAACAATCAAGGAATGATAATTGGAATGGATTTATGTTTGTTATTGGAAAATGATGATTATCAAATAACTGATATAGATAAATTAAATGGGCATTTATTATATGAAGAGGGATTGAAATTATTTGATCGCCGTCAATATCAACAAGCTTTAAAGTATTTTCAAAAAGGTGAAGAACTAGAAAATAGTGATTGTATTTGTATAATAGGATATCTATATGAACGTGGTTTAGCATTAAAACAGGATTATTTTCAAGCGCGCAAATATTATCAGCGTTCTAGTAATTTAGGAAATGTTGTTGCTAGCTGTAATTTAGCTTATTTATATGAACATGGCTTAGGTGGTATCAAGGATTATCAAAAAGCTTTTGAATTGTATCAATACGGAGCAAAAGCTGGTTTTGCAAGAGCTATTTGTAATTTAGGATATTGTTATGAATATGGTCATGGAACTCAAGCAGATATGGATAAAGCAGTTGAATGTTATATTGAAGCAGCACAACTAGGGTATAGTGAAGCACTGTTTTGTCTTGGAACCTGTTTAGAATTTGGTGAAGGAATGGAGCAGGATTACTATCGTGCCTTTAAATGTTATGAAGAAGCAGCCAATCAGGGTCATGAACGTTCAGCCCATCGTTTAGGATACTGTTATGAAACTGGTCAGGGAACGACTCAAGATTATGTTAAGGCGTTTTATTGGTATCAACATGCTTGTCAAGCTAATTATGCCCCAGCCTTTGTTTCTTTGGCTTATTGTTATGAAAATGGTTTAGGAATTGAAGTTGATTTAAAACAGGCAAGAAACAATTATTTAAAGGCGGCAAGATTAGGTTATGTACGCGGCCAATTCTGGTTAGGGTATTTTTATGAAGGGCATCCTGAAATCAAAAATGCCAGCTATCGAAGTACTTATTGGTATCGTCAGGCTTGTAAACAAGGTGATGTTCAGGCAATGGTAGCTTTAGGATATTGCTATGAAAGTGGTACTGGAGTAAAACAGAATCACAATAAAGCTGTTGCTTTGTATCAAGAAGCAGCTGATTTACAGTATGCGCCGGCACAATGCAATTTAGCGTATTGTTATGAAGCTGGAATTGGAGTTGAGGTTGATTTAAAGCAGGCTATTAAATATTATCGTTTGGCTGCAAAAATAAATTATCCTCGTGCTTTGTTTAATTTAGCTTATTTGTACGACCATGGTGAAGGGGTAGAAAAAGATCATCAAAAAGCTTTTGAGTTGTATTTACAAACGGCTAATGATGATTATGCGCCAGGATTGTTTCAAGTAGGGTTAGCTTATGAAATTGGTCGAGGAGTAGAAGAAAATATTGATAAAGCCATGGATTATTATCAAAGAGCAGCTAAGTTAAATCATACTGGGGCATTATATGCTTTAGGATTGATTTACGAAGAAAACTCTGATTACCATGACGATCATCGAGCGATTGAATATTATCAAAAAGGGGCTAAGTTAAATGATGCTCGTTCAATGTATCGACTAGCCTTATATTTAGATGAAGGTGAGTTTATCGAACGTGATTATCAACAGGCTTATAGCTATTTACAAAAAGCGGCTAAAAGTAACTATGGACCAGCCCAAAATATGTTAGGTGTTTATTTAGAAGATGGGCTGGGTTGTAAAAAAGATGCTAATTTAGCGTTTAATATGTATTTATCAGCAGCTAATAGTGATTATTATGCACCGGCAATATTTAATTTAGGACGTTGTTATTTTTATGGAATTGCTACAACTGTTGATAAACAAACTGCTTTTGAAATGTTTTTTAAAGCGGCTAACCTGGATTATCCAGAAGCTAATTTTATGTTAGGATATATGTATAGCTATGGTGATGGGATAGCTAAAGATATGGTTAAAGCTAAAGAATATTTGAAAAAAGCTGCTAACTCAGGGCTTAAAGAAGCTAGTGAAGAACTAGAAAAAATATATCAAAAAACTAAAGGAGATGAATGATAAGATGTCATTTAATGAAAATTTATTAAAATATGCTAGGTTGATTGTTAAAGCTGGTGTTAATGTTCAAAAAGGTCAAATCGTAGTAATCGATGCTCCTGTTGAAAATGCTAAGCTTGCAAGAATGATTGCAAAAGAAGCTTATCTTGCTGGGGCAAGTGAAGTAGTAGTTAAATATAATGATGAAGTGGTATCAAAGTATAAATATGAATATGAAGATATCGATAATTTTGGTAAAGTACCAGAATGGTTTGTACATTTTAGAAATGATTATGCTAAAAAGAATGCTGCAATTATAAGTATTCAAAGCAATGATCCTGAAGGTTTAAAAGGAATTGATCCTAAAAAGATCTCATTGTGGTCTCGTTCTGTGGCAATGGCTTGTAAGCCATTTTACGATGGGATGGATTTAGGAATAAATCCTTGGTGTATTGCAGCAGCAAGTTCAATAAAATGGGCTAATAAAGTCTATCCTGATATGTCAGATAAAGAAGCGGTAGAAGCTTTATGGCAGGCTATTTTTAAAGCTTGTAAAGTTACATGTGATGATCCAATTGATGCGTGGCAACAACATCGTTATAGTTTTGAAAAACGCGTTAATTATTTAAATGATTTAAATTTAAAAACATTGACATATACTAATTCACTTGGAACTAACTTAACAGTTACTTTAAATGATGATTATTTATTTGCCGGTGGTGGAAGTTATAATAATGATGGAGTTTATTATTTTGCTAATATTCCAACTGAAGAAATATTTACTAGTCCATATCGAAATGGTACTAATGGGGTAGTATATAGTTCGATGCCGCTTAATTATAATGGTAATTTAATTGATAAATTTAAAATAGAGTTTAAAGATGGAAAAATTGTAGATTTTGATTGTGAAGTTGGAAAAGATGTATTAAATGAAATCATAAATATTGATGAAGGTAGTCATTATTTAGGAGAAATTGCTTTAGTTCCTTATGATTCAGCAATATCTAATATGAAAACACTTTTCTATAATACTTTGTATGATGAAAATGCTGCTTGTCATTTAGCGATTGGAAAAGGTTTTGGTGAATGTATAAAAGATGGTTTAAAATTAAGCAAAGAGCAGTTACTTGAAAAAGGAATAAATGATTCTTTAACACATGTTGATTTTATGATTGGTACCAGTGATTTAAATATTACAGGAACTACTAAAGATGGTAAAGAGGTCTTAATTTTTAAAGACGGTAATTTTGCATTTTAAATATAATTAAATAACTACTTTGACCATCACTTCAAAAAGAAGTGGTGGTTTTTAATATTATGATTTGTAAACGGGGTAAAATCCGGTTGACAAATCTAGTTTTAATCGATATTATTTATTTTTGCAAGGAGATATAAAGATGTGATATTAAAAGACTATAAATAAGATAGATTGAGTTTGATAAATAATACAAGGAGAATATTGAATGAGTGATATAAAAACAGAAGTTGAAAAAAGAAGAACATTTGCCATCATCTCGCATCCAGATGCTGGTAAAACAACATTAACAGAAAAGTTTTTGTTATATGGTGGTGCTATCCAACAGGCTGGTAGCGTTAAAGGGAAGAAAAATAGTAAACATGCTACAAGTGACTGGATGGAAATTGAAAAACAAAGAGGAATTTCGGTTACTTCTTCCGTTTTACAATTTAATTATAATGGTTTTTGCATTAATATTCTTGATACTCCAGGCCATCAAGATTTTTCCGAAGATACTTATCGAACATTAATGGCTGCTGATTGTGCAGTAATGGTTATTGATGCAAGTAAAGGGGTCGAAGATCAAACTCGTAAATTATTTAAAGTTTGTACAATGCGACACATCCCAATTTTTACATTTATAAACAAAATGGATCGTGAGGCTTTAGATCCATATCAATTAATGGAAGAAATCGAACAGGAATTAGGAATCGACACTTGTCCAGTTAACTGGCCAATTGGTTGTGGTAAAGAATTTAAAGGGGTTTATGAACGTCATGCTAAAGAAGTAATTCGTTTTATCCCAGTTGATGGTGGACGTAAAGAAGTTGATACTAAAGTAATGCATTATGATGATCCAGAATTAATTAATGAACTTGATGAAGAGTTATATAATAAATTACAAGAAGATGTTGAATTATTAGATATGGCTGGTAATGAATTTGATTTAGAAAAGGTTCGTAAAGGGCAATTATCACCAGTTTGCTTTGGTTCAGCTTTAACTAATTTTGGAATTGAACCATTTTTAAAACATTTCTTGGAAATGACAACTTCACCATTACCTAGAAGTACTGGAGAAAAAATGATTGATCCATTTAGTGAGGATTTTAGTGCTTTTGTTTTTAAGATCCAGGCTAATATGAATAAAGCACATCGTGATAGAATGGCCTTTTTTAGAATCTGTTCTGGTAAATTTACCAAGGGAATGGAAGTTTATCATTATCAAGGTAAAAGAAAAATTAAGTTAAATCAATCTAAACAATTAATGGCTGATGAACGTCAGGAAGTTGAAGAGGCATATGCTGGAGATATTATCGGTGTTTTTGATCCTGGTATTTTCTCAATTGGTGATACAATTACTACTGGTAAAGAAAAATTTGCTTTTGAAGGAATACCAACTTTTGCACCTGAGCATTTTTCTTTGATTCGTAATAAAGATACAATGAAAAGAAAGCAGTTTGTTAAAGGTGTAGAACAGATTGCTAAAGAAGGGGCAATTCAGATTTTTACCGAACTTGGCGGTGGAATGGAAGAAATAATTGTTGGTGTTGTTGGGGTACTTCAATTTGAAGTATTAGAACATCGTTTAAAAACTGAATATAATGTTGAAATCATTAAAGAACCATTACCTTATCAATATATCCGCTGGGTAAAAACAGATAAAGATTTAAAATCATTGAATTTATCTAGCGATACTAAAAAAGTACAGGATTTAAAGGGACAGCATTTATTATTATTTACTAATGATTGGTCTGTACGCTGGGCTACTGAAAAGAATCCTGACTTAGAATTATTAGAATTTAGTAAGAATTAAACCCTTGATTTTCAAGGGTTTAATTTATGTTAATAAGTAAATTATTGGGCGAAACAATTAATAACATGCTATAATTACGATGAAAGGGGTGATAACTATTGCAAATATAGGAAAACGTCGCTTGTGTCGTTGTATTAAAACAATGAATATTGTCATCGGTAAGCAACAGCGCGATTTATTTACTAAAGGTGAAGTTTATGATTGTGTTATCCGTGATAGTGGTCACCTGCAAATCAATTATAAAATTTATGGTAAAGAGTTTGATTTATCATGTACTAAAGAAGAGTTTGAAGAAAGTTTCGTACTAATAAATAAAAAAACTGGAGTAAGAAAAAAATAGGAGTAGTACAATGAAATATGAATTATTGAAGTTAGAGGAATTTGATCGATTTTATCAAATATTATCAAATAATTTCCCTACTAAAGAAATTAAAGAGTATAATTATATGAAAGATACATTCCATGCTGGGCTTTATCAGGTACTAACATTAAAAGATAATGATCAAATTGTTGGAATTATGTCATTTTATCAACATGATGATTTTAGATTTATTGATTATTTTGCAATAGATGGTTCTTTAAAGGGAAAAGGTATGGGTAGCAAGATGTTGCAATATTTTATTAATTTAGATGATAAAATGGTTATTTTAGAAGTTGAACATCCTGAAGATGAACAAAGTAAACGGAGAATTGCTTTTTATCAACGCAATGGTTTATATCTAAATGATCAGTTTGAATATTTTGTACCGCCAGTAAGAAATTTAAAACATCGTTTGTATTTTCATTTAATGTCTTCTAAACGAAAAATAAATAATATAGAGTTTGAAAAATATTATCCTCAAATCTTAAAAATGGTTTATGGAATAGAATAATTTGGCAAATCTATGTGGATATGCTAAAATTAAGTGAAAATCAGAAAGGAGATTATAATGGCTAGTAATTTCTATATCGATAATATTAACGATAGTGACAAGTTAAATGAAATTACTCTTTTGTTAAACGGGATGGAAGAAGTATCCCGTATCAAAGTAGGGAAAACGGGTATTTCATTTTATTGTGAAGAACCAGAAAATGTCCAGCAGCTATTAAAAAATGCCGGGGAGGATTTGGTCTTAAAAGAAGAAGTTAATTCTAGAAAAAGAGAATTCGTTCCTACAGAAAAAAAAGTAGAACATATTTTTATGTTTACTAATTTAGAAAGCGAAGAAGATGCTAAACAAATTAAAGAAGTAATTTCACGTTATTCGGCTTATGAAAACGTAAGTCTTTATTTTGCAAATAAGTTGTTAAAAGTAACTACAAATGATAAAAAAGTACTTGTAAGATTAAATCGTTTGGTTGATAAAGTTAATCCCGCAATTGATGTTGAACTTTGGAAAAAACCTTTTAGATCACAAGATTTATTTCAAGAGAAGTATTTAAAAGCAATGATTAGAATTGCTATTTTAGTAGTTGCTTTATCATTAGGAATTGTAACAAGAGAGGATCCTAATATCATAACTAGACTAGGATGGTTAGTAACCTGGTTAGTCGTAAGTGAAAAAACACTAATACAAGCATATAAAGATATAAAAGTTAAACAATTTATTAGTGAAAATATTACTATTACTGTAGCATGTTTATTTGGAATTATTTATGGTGCTTATGTAGAAACGATTTTTGTGGCAATTGTTTATCAATTAGGAGAACGTTTATTATTAAAATTATTAGGATATTCAATTGATAAAGTTGATGATGCTATTAACCCAGTTACTTTAGGAAGACGAGAAATTGGTGAAAACGATTATGAAATGGTTTCGCTAGAAGATGTTGATATTGGTGATATTTTAGTAGTTTTACCTGGAGAAACAATTCCTTTAGGAGGAGTAATTGAATCTGGAACAAGTGAGCTTGATGTTTTTGCTATCAACGGAAGTGAAGTTTTAGAGGAAGTTAAACCTGGAGTTGAAGTTCAAAGTGGTAGTGTTAATGTTAAAGACACTTTGAGAATTAAAATATTGTATACATATGAACGTAGTGCGATGAATAAGATCTTAGAAATCGCGATGATGGCACCAGCTGGAACTTCAAAAACGCATCGAATTGTAGAATTGGTTAGTAAGGTTGATTCAATATTATTTGTTGTTATTGGTATCTTGTGTGCAGTATTTATACCGTTATTAGATTGGGAAAATAATTTTAGATTTATGTATGCTGGGATTATCTTTTTAACAATTTCAGGAACATTTGCTTATAAACAAGCTTCTTCATTTGCAGTTCTAACTGGGGTTGCTAAAGCATTTTCTGAAAACATTATTATAAAAGAAAATAGTGGTTTGGATGCTTTGAATTCTTGTCGAACTATTATTTATGATCGTTTTGATGGTGTTGAGGTTAGTGAAGAAGAAATGGATTTATTTGCTAAGCTTTCAAAATTAAATCGAGATTTAATTATTTTTAATGATGGTCCCGTTGATCTTGAAGATGATCAATATCGAATTTACAATAATTTATCTGTTGAAGAAAAATTAGAGATAATGGATAAGGCAAGTATTGCTGGTCCGGTTGCTTATATTGGTGATAACTCAAAAGATATTGCTTTATTGCAAAAATCATATGTTGGAATTAGTCGTGGTGGAATTAAGGATAAAAAAGTTATTGATAATAGTGATATTATGTTAATGAATTCGGATTTAAATACTGTTATTGAAACATTTATGATTTCTAGAAAACAAAAAGCAATTACTTTAGAAAATATCTTCTTTGGTTTATTTGTTGAATTAGTATTAATGGTTGTGGCAATGGTTAATGTTTTACCATGGTGGTTAGCATTAGTTGTAAATCTATTAATTTCTGTACTATTATTATTTAACACTCATAGAATTTTTAATATGAAATAAATATCTAGCCATTATTAGTATGGAGGTAATATAAAATGGATATGATTGAAATGAGTACAATGGATTATATTCCTGGTTATAAAATAACTAAGAATTTAGGTATTGTTTTTGGTAGTAAGATTCTAAATCAGGCTTTAGAAAGCGATGATAATATTGATATTGAACAATTATTAGATGCAAAACGTCAAGATGCAATGGCTTTAACAGTAGAACAAGCTATGCGTCGTCATGCTAGTGCGATTATTAATGTTCGTTTTACAACTACTAATTTAGGACATAATATGATTGAATGTCAGGTTTCAGGAATGGCAGTAAAGGCTGAAAAGATTGATGAATAACTTAACAGTAAAAAAAGAAAGTATTTTATTTGATTTTTTATTAAATTATTATAATAAAAAGAAAGTAAAGACGTTATTAAAATATAAACAGGTTCAAGTAAATAAGCAGATAATAACGCAGTTTGATTATTTATTAAAACCTGGTGATGTAGTAACGGTAACAAAAAATAATCAAGATTTAAAATTTGAAATAATTTATGAAGATAATCAATTGATCGTTATCAATAAACCAGCTGGGTTATTGAGTATGTCTGGTGGTTTTGAAAAAGAAAAAACAGCCTATCATATGGTTAGTGATTATTTAAAAAGTAAGAACAAAAAAGCTCGTGTTTTTATCGTACATCGTTTAGATCGCGAAACTTCTGGGGTTTTGATGTTTGCTAAAAATGAAACAATAAAAAATAAACTGCAAAACAATTGGAATAAACTTGTTTATAAACGCGGTTATTTAGCTATTGTTGAAGGACATTTACAAAAAAAGCAAGGTACTATTAAAAATTATTTGCAAGAAAGCAAAACACAACATGTTTATATTGCTAAACAAGGGAAATTAGCGATAACTAATTATCAAGTATTAAAAGAAACTAAAAACAATAGCTTAGTAGAAGTTTATCTAGATACGGGGCGTAAAAATCAAATTAGAGTTCATATGCAATCGCTTGGTCATAGTATTGTTGGTGATAAAAAATATGGAGCCACTACTAATCCGCTAAAAAGAATGGGATTGCATGCACACGTTTTTGCTTTTAGACATCCAGATACTAATCAAAAGATGGAATTTAAAGCACCTATTCCTGATGAATTTAACCAATTATTTAGCTCTGTCAAGTAGACAGGGCTTTTATCATAATTTATTAAATGTTTCATATAATAAATATGGTGATATAATGTTTGCATGGCTGGTGATAATTATTCTTTTCTTCTATGAAGGAATTGAATATATAAATTCTCTTGATAAGTCAAAAGGTCATAATCAAAAGTGATTATGACCAATTATTATATTTAGCTATTTAAATTATATTATTTTTTCTACCGTTAATTGTTTTTCAACTTCTTTAATTAAATCTAACTGTGCTAGATCTTCACTAAAAGCAGTTGCACCACCACAAGCACTGCCTAATTTTAAGGCTTCTTTATAATCATGATTTTTTAAATATCCAGCAACAAAACCGGCAACCATACTATCACCACTACCAACACTATTGATTAATTTTCCTTTAGCACTAGGACAATAATAAACTTCTTTATTTTCATCAACTAATAAAGCTCCGTCTTTTCCAAGAGAAACAAGAACATTGATAGCCCCTTGTTTTTGTAGTTTTTTAGCATATTTAATAATATCTTCACGACTATTAATTGTAACCTGATACAATTCTTCTAATTCACGCTGGTTAGGTTTAATTAAAAAAGGATGGTATGGCAATACTTTTTTCAATAAATCATTAGTTGCATCAACAACAATAGCAACATCTTTATTCTTTAATAGTTTCATTATTTGTTCATAGGTATCATTAGGCATGGAACTAGGAATACTACCAGCAAGAATCAAAATATCACCATTTTCTAATTTTTCTAATTTTTTAAATAGTTCAGTAATTTTATCTTTAGGAATATCAGGACCACTGCCATTAATTTCGGTTTCTACTTGGCTTTTTAATTTGACGTTAATTCTTGACATCCCATTATCAAGTATACATAAATCACAGTTAAAACCCCGTTTTAATAGTTGTTTTTGAATTTCTTGACCTGTAAAACCAGCAATGAAACCTAAAGCGGTTGTTGGTAAATTTAAACGCCATAATATTGTTGAAACATTAAACCCTTTTCCACCAGGATAGATTTCTTCTTTAAAAGAACGATTAGTCTCGCCATCTTCAAAGTTGTTTACATACATTAAATAATCTAGAGATGGGTTAAATGTAATTGTATAAATCATTTTTTATTACCTCCATATTTTAAATTAACATTGTAATAATTATATCACTAATATTACTAAAATAGACTAAAAAGCGTTTAGTAGTTTATGATGATTTAAATTTATTGCATAAAATAAAAATACTTAAATATAATATTGTAAATAGTTTAAAAAAATATTGACTTTGATACAATAAGATGGTAATATACAACAGTAAATGAAAAGTAGTGGAAAGAAGAAGTGCCTGCTTCTCGCCCGATTGATTAAGTCGATGGGCAAATGTCACTAAGATATAGTTATCTTAATGTCAGTGTGTGGGTACTTAGTGTGCTCACTTTTTATTTAAACTACAAACTGCACAAGATGGAGGTGGCTTTTATTAGCAGATTTGATAACAGAAAACCAAAACAACCAGATGAGTTAGTAAATGAAAAAATCCGTTTTAAAGAAGTATTGGTAATTGATCAAAATGGTGAACGTTTAGGAGTTAAAAGTCGTAATCAAGCAATCGATTTAGCTTATAACGAAGGTCTTGATTTAGTGTGTGTTGCTCCAAATGCAAAACCACCAGTATGTAGAGTTATGGATTTTGGAAAATATCGTTTTGAACAGCAAAAGAAAGCTAAAGAAATGAAACGTAATTCTAAAGTTGTTGCTTTAAAAGAAACTCAATTGTCAGTGACAATTGATGTACATGATAAAAATGTTAAATTAAAAAGAACATTGAAATGGTTAGAAGAAGGAAATAAAGTTAAAATTGCAATTAGATTTAGAGGACGTCAATTGGCTCATACGGAACTTGGTAAAAAAGTTATTGATGACTTTGTAGCTGAATGCGAGGAAGTAGGGCAAATTGAAAAGCCTGCAAAGCTTGAGGGTAGAACCTTAACTGCAATAATTGCACCAAAGAAAAAATAATTCAGGAGGAATATATTATGCCAAAAATGAAATCACACAGTGGTCTTAAAAAACGTTTAAAAAGAACAGGTAGCGGTAAATTGAAACGTAGTCATGCTTACACTTCACATTTATCACACAATAAAACTCATAAACAAAAGAAACATTTGGCTAAATCAGGATTAGTTAGTGCTTCAGATTATAAGAGAATTAAATCAAGATTACCAAAATAATTGATGTAGGAGGAATGAATAAATGGCAAGAGTAAAAGGTGGATATACTACTAGACATAGAAGAAAAAAAGTATTAAAATTAGCCAAAGGGTACTATGGTTCTAAACATAGATTATATAGAACAGCAAATGAACAAGTAATGCATTCATTAGCTTATTCATATCGTGATAGAAGACAAGTTAAAAGAGATATGAGAAAATTATGGATTGCACGTATTAATGCTGCAGCTAGATTAAATGATATCTCATATTCTAAATTAATGCATGGTTTAAAATTAGCTAATGTTGAAATCAACCGTAAAATGTTATCTGAAATTGCAATCAGCGATCCAAAAGGATTCACTGCAATCGTAGATACAGCTAAAAAAGCTTTAGCTAAATAATTTAATCGATTATTAAAAGTTCCGTTAGGAACTTTTTTTGTACTTTAATTCGAATTTAATGATAATTATTTATAAAATGGATTTTTTAATTGTGCTATAATTGAACTATGGAGGTGCTTGATGATGAAAAGGATCGATATGCAGGTTGATTTTAAAAGTGATGTGGAAAAAGTATTTAACGCTGTTAGTAATATTGAAGATTGCTCATGGCGAAGTGATTTATCACGGGTAGAAAAAGTAGATGATAATAAGTTTATTGAATATGATCGAAAAAATAGAGCAACTAAAATCTTGATTACTGATTGTCGTCAAAATATTCAATTTGAATATGATGTTCAAACTAATAATTATTTAGGACATTGGAGTGGTCAATTTGCACCATTACCAGATGGTGGCTGTCGTTTGTTTTTGGTGTTTTATTTTGAACCTAATTCTGTATTAGGTAAATTTGTGCGTGTAGATCGTTTTGAAGAACGTTATATAGAAGATTTAAAAAAAGAGTTGCAAGAAAGTTAATATAATAGTAAGTAATTAGAAATTTTTAAATTTGTTGATTATATCAATGATTTATAAATTTCTTTTTTTTAACAAATAATAGTAATAAATCTATGTTTTTTTGCTACAAATAATCATAATTATCCACAAATTATCTAATTGACTAAATATGAAAGCGCTATTATACTAGTATTTATACTGTCAAATGGAGGTGTAAAATGGGGAATTTTAAATTTGCAATGAAAATGCTTGTCAAAGAATATAAAAACAGCTTATTTTATTGTTTAACACTAGTTTTTGCAATAGCGGTATGTTTTATTTTCTTTAATATAATAAATAATGATTTATTAAAAGATCCAGGAACAGTTTCAGGTGGCGTCTCTTGGCAACAAGTAAAAGTTCCATTTTCAACATCCTTATCATTTATGATTATCTGTTTTTGTTGTTTTATGATCTTTTTTGCTAATAATTTCTTTATTTCAAGAAAAACTAATGAAATTGCAATTATGTCGCTTTCTGGTAATAGTTCAATCGCATCAACATTATATCTGATATATCAGACTTTTACATTATTAATTATAGCTACGCCATTAGGGATTGGAATTGGCGTTTTAGTAGCACCATTATCCAATTATTGGATGTATCAGTATTTAAATGTTGAAGCTTCAATATATCAAATATCTATCAATACATATATTGAAACAATTGTCATAGTGGCTATTGTTTTATTAACGTTATCAGTCTTTGCAAGTGGTTATATTTATCGCAATGATATTGCTTATTTATTAAAACAGGAAAAAGCGATGGATTATAATTCATCAGGAAGTAGTAAAATTGCTCCGATTTTTAATGTTACTTTGTATGTATTAGGGATTGTAATGATTTTTATGGCAGAACATTCTTCAATGAATTATGTTGCACCAATAGTTGTTGGGATTGCTGGAATGGTTAGATTGATTAAATCTTTTTTACCCGAATTTATAAAGACATTTAAAGATAAATATTTGTTAGAAAAAAGATATGCTTTAATTTACTTTTCTAATTTAGCTTATTCAATTAGAAGATCGGTATTGTTATTTTCTTTAATAGCTGGATCGGTTACTGGGATGATTGTTATTATTGCTACTTACTATAATTCACCACGGGAATATATTACCGCAATAATTGGCTATATAGTAATTGTTGTTTTATTGATTACAAGTATTGTTTATAAATATTGTATGGAAGCCCAGACAAGAGCTAATTTGTTTTATAATCTTTGGAAAATCGGTTATACCAGAAGTGAATTAATTAAAATAGTTAATCGGGAAGTGTTTTATTTTTATTTATTGTTATTAGTAGTTCCAATGATCTACATTGTTATTATTATAGGACGGTTTATATATTATGGTCAGATGACAATGATGTTTTCATGTGTTTTGGTGCTGATTTATGTAATACCAGTGATCATTTCAGGTTTTCTTACTAGATATAATTATCGTAAGCTGGTAATAAAAGGAGGAAAGTAGAGTGGAAAAAAATAAAATTTTGATTGCTAAAAATGTAACAAAAATCTATGGGGTTGGAACTAAAAATCCCTATACGGCTTTAAAAGATGTATCGTTAGAAATGGAAGAAGGCGAATTTATTTGCGTAATGGGTCCTTCAGGGGCTGGGAAGTCTACTTTTATTAATAATTTATCGACAATCGATTTACCTACTAAAGGATTTGTTTATATTAATGGTAAGGAAGTTAGACAAATGAGCGAAAGAGAGATAGGACGATTTCGTTATGAAAATTTAGGCTTTATTTTTCAGGAATTTAATCTATTAGATTCATTAACTATTTTTGAAAATATTGCTGTTCCTTTAACACTAGCTGGAAAGAAGAAAAAGGATATCCAAGAATCAGTAAATCAAATTGCTAAAAAACTAGGTGTTGAAATGATTTTAAATAAATATCCTAGTGAATGTTCAGGTGGTCAGCGTCAAAGAGCAGCAATTTGTAGAGCTTTAGTAACTAAGCCAAAATTAATCGTAGCTGATGAACCAACTGGTAATTTAGATAGTAAGAACTCTCACGAATTATTATCGTTATTTAGAGATTTAAATGTAAATAGTGGTGTTTCAATATTGATGGTTACTCATGATCCTAAAATAGCTTCTTATTCATCTAAGTTATTATATATAAAAGATGGTGTAATTGATGAAACGATTGAACGGCAAAATATGAGTCAAAAAGAATATTTTTATAAGATAGTCGATATTAACTCTACTGAATCGCAGGCTTTATTTGACTAATGGGATTATTTAAATTAGCACTTCAATCGTTAAAAAGTGACTTATTAAAGACCATATTTTATTTTTTATCGTTTTTGTTGACGACAGTTTTTATCTTTTTGTTTTTTAATTTAGCGATGAATCCTGCTGCTGGTATCAATCTCGGTGGTCGTGATAAAACAATTGTAACTCCAATTGCTGTTTTTGTTATTTTGATTGCTATGATTTGTGTTTTTATGGCTAATGATTTCTATGTTTTAGCTAAAAGCAAAGATATATCGATCGTATTGATGTCAGGTGCTTCAGTTTATAAAGTAGGTATGTATTTATTGTTGCAAAGTTTGATTGTTATGTTTTTTGCGATTTTGCTTGGTTTATTACTAGGATATTTATTAGTACCGGTTTTAAATAGAGTCTTCTTTATTACATTTAATTATTCAGGAGATTTTTATTATGTAAGTGATCGTGCTTATGTGGCAACTACAATTATTTTGTTATTTGAAGTTGGCTGGTGTACTTATCTAAACATGGGTTATTGTTATCGAACTAGTATTAATAAATTGATCAATGATAGTGTTAAAATTGAAACTTTTGGCTTTAAATTAAGGAAACCTTCTAATTTGTTTTATATACTAGCTTTTATTATACCTTTAATAATCTTTCCCTGGTTAAAAAGCGTTGAAGATTATTTGCTTTTATCAATAGTAGCAATGATTGGTTTATATGGGGTTATTAAACATATTATTCCAGAAATTATTGAACGCTTTCAAGAAAGATATGGTATTGAAAATCAATACTTATTAATTGTATTTGGAAATGTTAAGTATGATTTACAACGAGTACGAATGCTCGTATTATTGGTGATGATGTCAGCACTAGTTTTGATGTGTAGTATTTTATATACTTTAAATACACCGCTTATTAGTACGATCGTTTTGTTTTCTTATTTAAGTGTAATGATTTTATTGGCATTAACATCATTATTTAAATTAGGGATGGAGTTAAAGGGACGGAAAAAGTCGTTTGCTAATCTATATTATCTTGGTTATAGTTTAAAGGATTTAAAAAAGATAATCAATTTAGAAATGATTATCTTTTATGGGATGATAATTTTAATACCATTAGTTTATCAAATTGTAATTATTATTAGATTATATAGTCTTGGATTAATTAATTTTTATTTAATAGCTTTAATGTTGATAATTTCAATTATACCGATGTTATTTTGTATGGTGGCTTGTATCATTATGTATCATCATATTTTACCAAAAAGTATTATTTGAACCATTTTTTAAAGAATGGTTCTTTTTTTCTTTTGTTAGATTGATTTTGGTTAAAAGGATCACATGGTTCTAGTGTTTTTACTTGATAAAAAGTTGCCTTTTTTTCTTTAGTATCAAATATACAATATGTAGGAAAACGATACTGACCTCGAGGGTATGAAACACTGCCAGGATTAATAATTATTGTACCGTCAATTTCATCGTAATATGGTCGATGAGTATGACCATAACAGATAACATCAGCTTTTTTTTCTTTTGCGCTTTGATATAAATAATCCATATTATAATCAACATCATAAAGATGACCATGGGTAACGAAGAATTTTAAATTATCAAAAGAAGGGCAGATTTCATTTGGAATATTACCATAATCATTATTGCCGCGAACAAGATAAAAATTGTTTAATGGCAAATTATCATAACCGATGAAAATATCACCGCAGTGAATATAATAATCAACGGGATTAGCTTTTAATAATTTTAATAAATCTGATTTAGACATTGCATGGGAATCAGATAGAATCATTATTTTCATTGGAATACCTCCTGAATAAATTCTAACACGAAAAGTTAAAAAAATCTGCTTATCATGGATAAAAGTTAATGATTTTTGATTCTAAAATAATATTTTTTTTACTTTTATTCGATTAAAAAATAAAGTCGTTTCTTGATGAAAAAGGGGATTGGAGGTTTAAAATGGCAATTATTTCATGATATAATATTATATATGATAGAAAAGAAAGGTTGTGAGGTGATGAATTGCTTTATAACGTTTGAAGATGTAAAAAAGATATATAAAGTAGGTGATGTTGAGATTCCGGCATCAAACGGTGTTAATTTCGAAGTTGAAAAAGGCGAGTTCGTTGTAATCGTTGGACCCTCAGGAGCCGGAAAGACTACAATTTTAAATCTTTTAGGCGGAATGGATAAAGCAACAAGTGGTAAAATAATTGTTGATGGTCAAGATATTGCTAAATATAATGAAAAGCAATTAACACAATATCGTCGAGATGATATTGGTTTTGTTTTTCAATTTTATAATTTAGTACAAAATTTAACTGCATTAGAAAATGTTGAATTAGCTTCACAAATATCAAAAAATCCTTTAGATGTAAAAATGGTTTTAGAGCGAGTTGGATTAAAAGATCGAATGAATAACTTTCCAGCTCAATTATCTGGTGGTGAACAACAAAGAGTGGCGATTGCAAGAGCGATAGCTAAAAACCCTAAACTGCTTTTATGTGATGAACCAACTGGTGCTTTGGATTATCAAACTGGTAAGTCCATTTTAGGATTATTAAGAGAGATGTGTGATAAGTATTCTATGACAGTTGTTGTTATTACTCATAATAGTGCTTTAGCTCCAATGGCGGATCGGGTCATTAGACTAAAAAATGGTCGTGTTGATTCAATGAAGATGAATGAAACACCTAAATCAATAGCTGAAATCGAGTGGTAAAATGAAGAAAAAAGCTTATGTAAAAAATCAAATTCGAACTATCTTTAATACTAAAGCACGTTTTCTTTCAATTTTTTGTATTGTATTTTTAGGGGCTGCATTTTTTGCTGGATTACGGCATACGCCATTGATCATGGAACAATCAATGAATGATTATTTGAAAGAATATCATTTTAATGATTTGAATTATGTGGCAACTTTGGGATTTACTGAAGAAGATCTTAAATTAGTCAAAGAAATTGATGAAGTTGAAAATGTTGAATCTGGTAATCGGTTTGATGCTTTAGTTGAGTTTGATGAAAATGTTAAAGGAGCTACTGTATATACTAATGAAACTTTTGATAATCAAGTAAATAAGGTGGAGTTGGTTAGTGGTAAATTACCAAAAGATGATGATGAATGTCTTATTGATAATAGTTTTGCAAGTCAAAATGGAATTAAGGTCGGTGACCAGATTACTTTAACTAATGACAATGCCACTAAAAAATTTACTGTCACTGGTTTGATTAACGATACCCGTTATTTAAGTTCAGTTGAGCGTGGTACTAATACTCTTGGTGATGGTACTAATGAAGCTTATTTTCAAATTTTATCAAAGGGTAATGAAGGTTTAGCTTTACCGCAAGAACTTTATGATTTACGTGAGCAAACAGTATTTAATGAGTTAAGAATAACGTTAAAAAATGAAAATAATTATAATTATTTCAGTGATGAATATTTAGATTATGTTGATGATGTTAATTCTAAAATTGAAAAGATTTTAAATAAACAGATTGACTCGTTAAATGAAGATCTTGTAAATGATGCTAAAGAACAATTAGCTAAAGGTGAAGCTGATTATAATGATGGTTTAAATCAATATCAAGATGGTTTAAGTGCTTATAATGATGGTGTCGTACAATATGAAGACGGTATGCAGCAGTATCAAGATGGTTTGGCTGCATATAACAGTGGTTATCGACAATATCAAGATGGTTTAAATGCATATAACAGTGGTTTAGCTCAATATGAAGCGGGATATCAGGATTATTTAGCTGGTAAAAGTGAATATGATACTGGATTAGCGAGTTATAATCAACAGTTAAGTCAGTATGAGACTTATAAAAGTCAATATGAACAGTTAGCACCATATTATGATGAGTTAGTTAAACAATATCAAGATGCAATAGCAGCTGGAGTTCCTGAAGATCAATTAACAGAATTAAAAGCTAAAATTACTCAAATTGAACAATTAGCATATGCTGTAAGTCAATATGAAGCTAGTTTACCAGCAGCTAAACAGGTTTTAGATCAATCGGCTGTCGAATTAGAATCAGCCCGTGTTACTTTAGAAAACACAAAAGCAACTCTTGATAGTTCTAAGGCAACATTAGATGCTACTGGTTCTACTTTAGCTGCTTCAAAAGAAAAACTTGATAGTAGTAAAGTCACTTTAGATGATACTAAAGCATTACTTGATCAAACTAAAATAGACTTAGATAATGCCCAAATAGAATTGCAACAAGCACAAGTAGAATTAGAAGATGCTAAAAAAGCTATTGACGATATTCCTAGCGGTGAACTAATTAGTTTAACTCGTGAAGAAAATGCAGGAATTATTAGTTTTAGTTCTGCAAGTGATTCAATTGCCGCAATTGCTGCAATATTTCCACTGATATTCTTTTTAGTAGCTGCCCTTGTTAGTATGACAACAATGACAAGAATGGTTGAAGAACAAAGAGTTCAAAGTGGTACTTTTAGAGCATTAGGTTATCATCGCCGTGATATTATTAAACAATATATCATTTACGGCTTTTTGGCGACTTTTGTTGCTAGTATAATTGGTATTATTGCAGGAGTTTATTTCTTCCCTGCTATTATCTATTATTTATACCGAAAAGTTTTGTTTAGTGTTGGAGCTGATATTAGTATTCTTTTTGATGCTTTTATTTGTATTCAAACATTTATAATATCGGTAGCAATTATATTATTAGTTACTTATTTAGTTGCTCGTCGTGAAGTTAGCGAAATGCCTGCTAGCTTACTTAGACCTAAGGCACCAAAAACAGGTAAACGAATCGTACTTGAAAGAATAACGTTTATTTGGAAACGATTATCTTTTAATCAAAAAGTTACTATGCGTAATATTTTTAGATATAAAAAGCGTTTCTTTATGTCAATTGTTGGTATTGCTGGGTGTACAGCATTAATTGTAACGGGATTTGGTATTCGTAATTCTGTTTCAACACTAGCAGATAAACAATATGGCGAAATTTATACTTATGATGGATTAGTAGTTTTTAATAATCAATTGACTAATGAACAGTTAGAAAACGAAATTAAGGATTTTGAAGATCTTGATGAAATTAAGGATACAAGCAGTTTTTACCGTCAAACAATTACTATTCATGGTGATAAAGACCACTATGGAACTTTAGAAGTATTTGATAACAATAAAGAATTAAGCAAATTTGTCAATCTTGAGGACTATCATAGTCATGAAAAAATAACACTGGATAATCAAGGTGTAGTAATTTCTGCCAAATTATCAGAATTATTAGATGTAAATGTCGGTGATAAAATTAAAATCACAATAGATGAAAAAGATTATGAAGTAAAGGTTACTGGATTAATGACGTTATACTTCCAGCACCAGTTATATATGAGTGAGGAGTTTTATCAAGAACTTACTGGTAATGAAGCAATATCTAATTATGCTTACTTTGATATCGGTGATGAATCAATGGAAGCTAAGATTGATGATTATTGTAAAAATGATGGTAATATTTCTTCAGTTAACTATACTGATGGTATATCGCAAAGCTTTAGAGATCAAATGGTTAGTATCGATAGTGTGGTAGTTATTCTTATTGTTTGTGCAGGAGCTTTAGCGTTTATTGTTTTATATAATTTAACTAATATAAATATTCAAGAGCGTAAAAGTGAGATTGCAACAATTAAAGTATTAGGTTTTTATCCACGTGAAGTCTATGATTATGTCTTTAGAGAAAATACGATTCTTTCAATAATCGGTTCTATTCTAGGATTAGGATTAGGGAAAGTTTTACACTTATTTATTATCTATACAGTTGAAGTTGAAATTGCAATGTTTATTAGAAGTGTCAATTTAATGAGTTATGTTCTTGCTGTGATTTTTACGTTATTATTTACTTATTTGATTGATTTTGGAATGCGTAGAGTGTTACGTAAAATTGATATGGTAGAATCGCTAAAAAGTATTGAATAGGCAATAAAATTGATAAATTTTATTTATGAATATGCAAATTTTAGTTTAGGACTTAAGAAAATATTAAGGATTTCTTAAAAAATCTTAAAAAAATTCATTTTCTTTAACTTAAGCTATCATGGGGGTTATAGACGATTGGAAGGAATGTAAGAAGCTTTCAGGGGTGGATTTTTCCTTTGAAAAATATTATAATAGTCCTTGGATATGTTATTGAAAGGAGGTAACGAATGGAAAGAGATATAAAAGAAGGCGTGAAAAGAGTGATGGATGAATACATCACAAATCGCAAGGCTATGTTTATTCCGATTGCAGCTGTTGCTAGTTTTATGTTAGTAGGTTATGCTGCAACTGACAAAGAAAAACCAGAAATTATTTCAAATCAAATTGATTTAGTTTATGGTGAAGAATTTGATGCCGATAGTATTGATATTAGCGACAACAAAGATAGTCGTGAAGATATTTTAGTATCAGTTGAGACTGCATCATTAAATGAGAAACAAATTGGTAGTTATGATGTGGAGGTAACAGCAACTGATGCTGGATCTAATGTTGCAACAAAGACAGTAACTGTTAATGTTGTCGACAACGAAGCACCTAAAATTGAAACTTTAGGTTCTAGTCAAGGGTACATTATTGAAGTGCCAATTAATGGAAGTGCTGATTTAGCAAGTTATGTTAAAGCAAGTGATAATGTAGATGGTGATGTTACACCATTTATCAAAAGTAGTGAAACTTTAAACACTACAGTTAAAGGACAACAAGATATTACTTTAACAGTTGATGATACTTCAGGTAACACAACTGAAGAAACTTATACTTTCGTTGTAAGTGATTTAGAAGCACCAGTAGTTAATTTTACTCAAGGTGCTAATGTAACTGTTGATTATGGTAGTGTATTTGATATTAATGCTTATGTAAATGTAACTGATAACGTTGATGGTGTTATGGCACCAGTTGTTGAAGGTTCTGTTGATACATTAAAATTAGATGAGACTCAACCATTAAAAATTAGTGCAACAGATAGTTCTGGAAATCCTACTGAAGCAACTTTAAATGTTGTTGTAAAAGATATTTCTGCTCCAGTTATCACTTTAAATAAAAGTGAAATTACAGTTAATACTGGAGAATCAGTTGATTTTAGCAGTTATTTAGCTTCTGCGGTTGATAACAAGGATGGTGATGTTCGTGCAAACGTTCAAATCGATGCTCCTAGTACATCTAAAGCAGGAACTAAGACAGCTACATATACTGTAACTGATGCTGCTGGTAATACTGGAACTGCAAGCTTAACAGTTAAAGTTAATAAAAGAGCTTCAGGTGGTGGAAGTTATGCCGGATCAGCTCCAAGTAATAGTTATGGAAATACCGTACTTTCTGCAGCTTATTCAAGATTAGGATGCCCATATAAATGGGGTGCTGCTGGACCAAATGCTTTTGACTGCTCTGGATTTGTACAATGGTGTTATGCTCGTGTCGGAGTATCATTACCACACTCATCTTCAGCACAAAAGAATGCTGGTACACAAATTAGTGTTTCTGCAGCACAACCAGGAGATATCTTATGGAAATCTGGTCACGTAGGAATCTACATTGGTAATGGAAAATACATCCATGCACCTCAAACTGGTGATGTAGTTAAAATTTCATCAGTATCTGGTTCAGGGTTTGTATGTGCGGTTAGAGTAAAATAAGAATAACAAAAAAGATTACGAATTTTGTTCGTAATCTTTTTTTGTGTTTTCTTTAGATTCAGTATATAATTATATAAAAAGAACTAAGATAAAATTGATTGTATTTAATATTATAATAATTAAAAATACAAATATATTCTTAGAATATTAGTGATAGAAAGATAAGGTGGATTTATGTTTGTAGCAACAAGTAGACAAATGAAAGCCTATGACCAGGCACTATTAAATGAAGGGTATAAAATAGAAGAATTAGTGGATAAAGCAAGTGATGTTATTTTACCGCATTGTTTAAAATATTCACATATCATTATTGTATGTGGTCCCGGAAATAACGGGGCTGATGGAATAAGTTTAGGAATAAAGCTTCATATTCGAGCTCGTGAAGTAAAATTATATTGTTTTGGTAATCCTGATAAGTTTTCTGATGCCAATAATTATTACGTACAACAGGCTCAGGAAATGGAAGTGCCAATCGTATTTATGGCTCAAGAAGATATGGGATTGTTTAAAAGTGATTTACAAAAAGCTGATTTGATTGTTGATGCGATGTTTGGCTTTGGTTTAAATAGTCCAGTTAGGGGACTAGCAAAAAATTTAATAGATGAGATCAATACTTTAGTTGATACTGATGTTATTGCTATTGATATTCCTACAGGTTTAAACCCAGATAATGGTATTCCTTATGGTAGTGTTATTCAAGCTACTAAAACAGTTACTTTAACTGCTATTAAGCAAGCTTTTTTAAATGAAGAATGTCACCAATATACAGGTGAAATTGCAATTGAATTATTGCGAGTTAAGGATTTAAGAAAGGATCAAAAACTAGCTAGATTGGTAAGTCCAGCTTGGGTTAAACGTCATTTAAAACAACGTGACTATTATGGGTATAAAGGAGTTTATGGTAAGGTGTTACATATAACTGGATGTAATCATTATCGCGGTGCTGCTTTGATGGCCGCTAAAGCTTCGGTATATACGGGAAGTGGTATTGTTTGTGTTAACTCAACTGAAAAAGTAATTGATGGATTAACTGTATTCGTTCCTGAAAGTACTTCGATGTTACGAAACGATAAATTAGATCATGAGATGTTTGATGATTATAATGCTATTTTAATTGGTTCTGGTTTAGGATTAAATGAACAAAGTGAACAATATGTAATAGACGTTTTAACTAATGCAACTTGTCCAGTAATAATTGATGGCGATGGTTTAACAATACTTGCAAGACATCTAGAATTGTTGAAAGAAACAAAGGCTAAAGTTATTTTAACGCCACATGCTGGGGAATTTAAACGTTTATTTAATTATGATGATGAATTAGATATGATTGAAAAAGCAACTCAATTTGCTTTAGAATATCAAGTTGTTGTAGTGTTAAAAGGACCAAATACTTTAATTACAAATGGAACTAATATTTATCGTAATATTACTGCTAATAAAGCAATGGCAACTGCTGGTATGGGTGATGTTTTAGCAGGAATAATTACAAGTTTTGCAGGTCAAGGGTATGATGTAAAAGATGCGGCTATTTTAGGAACTTATATCCATGGTGCTTGTGGTGATATTTTAGGTGATGATGTTTATACAGTTATTCCTAGTGAGATGATTAAATTAATTCCTAAAGTAATGATGGATGTAATCAATGAATAAAAAGAATTCTTGTTATTCAAGAATTCTTTTTATTATTGTAATATTGCGCCCACTATCTTTATTTTTACGATAACTATAAAATAAATCATCGTTTTCTACTGTACAATATGGAGAAACAGTGATATTGCTTTCCAATAGTCCCAAATTTAATAGCATTTGTTTATTTAAGCCTTTATTATCAAGCTGATAATGAAGTTCGTCGCTTTGGTAATAGAAAGGACTAGTATCAAAGTCCATCTGTTTAACTAAATCAATAACATTATCCATGACTTCTAAACAATCCTGGCAAATGCAAGGACCAATATATGCTAACATTGTTTTTGGATCACAATTTTCATGTTCAATTAAATGCTTAGTAACTTTAGAAACAATTTGTTTAGTTGTTCCTAGCCATCCTGAATGAATAGCGGCAATTATTTTTGTTTTAGGACAATAAAGTAATACTGGCGTGCAGTCAGCATGAAATGATAATAAATATAAATTGGCATCTTTAGTATAAAGAGCATCAGTATCTTTAAAAGCTGTTTCTTGTTCATACATTCCTTTACCACCATCAGTGGTAGTAACTTCTTTAAAATTGGCAGAATGTACTTGCCGTGGCGCTACCATGTGATCTAAGTCAGTATTTAAAATTTCAGCTAAATGTTGACGATTTTTTAATATCAATTCTTTATCATCGTTATTAAAAGACATATCGCCCAATTCTTTTGTAACAGTATAGGCTTCAATTGCTTGATTAGTATTCCATTTAATTAATTTCATTTTTTTCCCTTTCTGTGTAATTTGTCTAAGTTTTTGATTTATTAAAACATATAGTATACTAAAGGAGGTGGAAGTGATGTTTGGTAATTCTTGTTGCAATTGTAACTGCAACTGTAATTGTAATAATAGCTGTCGTGCAACACCAATCGTAGCTCCTAGAAAAGTTTGTACTAGATGTACAAATAAATATGTAGAACAACCAATTATTTGTCCAATTGAATGTCGTCATGTGTGCAATGTAGTATACTATCCACGCTATTATCCACGTTATGAACAAACTTTTATGACTCAGGATAATGCTAATCCATATGCAAATAATAATGGATTTATGTCAGGAAATTCTGGGTTCATGTCTGGAAACTCTAACTATATGAATAGTAGCAATAATGTAATGAATGGAAGTTGTAATTGTGGTAATTAGAAAAGATAGATGCCTTAGGCATCTATTTTTTCGTTAATTCATTAAAACATGCTTCATCAGGATCAATATAAATAGTTTTATAGCTGTCTAATAATACTTGTCCTGGTTTACTCCCATGAGGCTTTTTTAGAGTTTTTACTAAAGTATAGTTAACAGGGACACTGCTACTATTTTTTCCTTTAGAAAGACATGCGGCCATATTACTAGCTAGACGGATCGTATATTCGTCTAAATCATTTCCTTTGACAATAACATGACTACCTGGCATATCTTTTACATGGAACCAGGTATCATAACGATGGGCATGTTTAAATGTTAAATAGTCATTTTGTAAGTTGTTTTTTCCTACCCAGATTTCAATTCCATCTTTTGTATAATAAGTTTCAAAAGATGGATGTTTCTTTTTACGGATAGAATTAGTTTTTGTTTTCTTTTTTAAATATCCTTGCTGTTCTAATTCTTCTTTGATTTCTAAAGCATCATAATAAGAAGCATTATTCATTAAAGTAATTAAACTATCGAAATAATTAATTTCTTTTTTAGTTAATTCAATTTGTTCATTTAAAACATTAATTGAATTTTTTGCTTTTTGATATTTATTATAGTATTTTTGAGCATTAGCTTTAGGATCAAGCTTTTCATCTAAATCCACCATAATTTTAGTATTGTCATAATAGTTATCTAATTCAATATGACGCATTCCTTTTTTTAAAAGATGTAAATTAGAATATAATAAATCACCAATAATTCGATATTCATCACTGTTTTTAGAATCCTCTAATGTAGCTTCCAGTTTAGCTAGTTTATTAACATTTTTTTGATATTCATTTTGAATATATTTTGTTAAGTTTGATGTTTGCTGTTTGATTCGTTCTTTTTGATCAATTAAGTTAAAATGCTGATCTAATCCTTCAAATAAAGGATAAGATGCTGGTTCAACATTTAAATGTGTCAATGGAATCAAATGAAAATATTCACGATCATCAACTTTACTAATATAAATGGTTTCACTACTGTTAAGTTCTTGCATTATATTTTTAAAATCATCCCCATTATCATGGCGATAGATAATTTCTTTTGATAATATCGGTGACATTCCCTGATACACTTTAGTAAGATTATTATTTTCAATAAAATCACTAGTAAAAGGATTCACTTTATTACCATTCATTGGTGGCAAACGATAGATTGCACCAGGTTGAATAAAACGTTCACTATTGATATTTGGGGTAATTCTTTTTAAACAGTCAATAATTTTATTTTCATGATTACATAAGATTATATTTGAATGTTTACCCATGATTTCGATATAACAGTTATACTCTACATAATCGCCAAATTCATTGTATGAACCAAAGATGATATGACAAATACGATCAAGTTCAATCTGTTTAACAGCCTTTATATAGCCACCATCTAAATGCTTACGAAAAAGCATAGTTAATGGATTAGGACTATCAGGAGTTGGGTAATTTAAGTTTGTAAGTTGAATTCTTGCATACATAGGATGACAAGATAACAATAATTTATAATTTGTTCGATTACTACGAACATTTATTAATAATTCGTATTTAGAAATCTGGTAGATTTTATTGATTCTACCACCAGTAATTGTATTGTTTAAAGCACCGATTACCTGGTGCATCATTATTCCATCATAAGACATTTTTATCACCGCAATTAGTATAACATAGATTGTAGATAAATGACACGAAAATAATTGACAATATTAGAGCGATTTTGTATGATGAACATATCATAAAAAAAGGGGTGTAAGCTGTGCAAAAAGGAATGCTGATTATTTTAAGTGGGCCTAGCGGTGTAGGTAAAGGAACTGTAAGAGAACAGTTATTTAAAGATGAAAGTTTAAATCTTGCATATTCTATTTCAATGACAACTAGAAAGCCACGTCCTGGTGAAAGAGACGGGGTTGATTATTTTTTTGTCGAAGAAACTGAGTTTGAAGAAAAAATTAAAGAAGGAAAGTTATTGGAATGGGCTAAATTTGTTGGTAATTATTATGGAACACCTAAGGATTATGTAGAACAACTATTAGCTCAAGGAAAAAATGTTGTTTTAGAAATTGAGGTTCAAGGGGCCCTTCAGGTAATGGAAAAGTGTCCTGATGCAACTACTATTTTTATAGTACCACCTAGCTTTGAAGAATTAGAAAGAAGAATTCGCGGTCGGCGAACAGAAGATGAGGCTATTGTTCAAGAACGTTTAGCTAAAGCGCGTAAAGAAATTGCAACTAAAGATGAATATAAGTATGTAGTTGAAAACGATGACGTAATGTTAGCTAAAGAACAAATTGCTACAATAATAAAAAATCATTGCACTAATCAGGATTAATCATCCTGATTTTTTATTTGAATTTTCTATGGTATAATTTGATTAATTGTTTGGAGGAATAGAGATGAAAGTAGGATTAGTTTTAGAAGGTGGCGCTATGCGGGGAATGTATACCGCAGGCGTTTTAGATATTTTTTTAGATCATCAAATCCCTGTAGATGGAATTATTGGAGTTTCAGCCGGAGTGCTTTTTGGGGTTAATTATGTTTCTAAACAGCGTGGTCGGGCTTTAAGATATAATCTAAAATATGCTGGCGATAAACGTTATATGGGCATCCATTCTTTAATTACGACTGGTAATATTGTTAATAAGGATTTTGCTTATTATGAAGTTCCATTTAAACTTGATCTTTTTGATCAAGAAACTTTTGCTAATTCTAAAACAGATTTTTATGCAACAGTAACTAATGTCGATAGTGGAAAAGCAGAATATATTAAAATTACAGATGTTTATAAACAGATGGAAGTTTTTCGGGCTACTTCAGCAATGCCATTTGTATCAAAAATTGTTTCATTAGATAATAAAAAATATCTTGACGGGGGTATTGCAGATAGTATACCGGTAGATAAATGTCATGAGCTTGGTTATGATAAAATTATTGTTGTTTTAACTAGACCGTTAGAATACCGCAAGAAAAAAACCAATACTTTAGTTCCAAAACTTGTTTATTATAAATATCCAAACTTTGTGGAGGCTATCAATCAACGCTATCAAAAATATAATCAAACAGTGGCTAAAATTGCTAAGTTAGAAAAAGAAAATAAAATTTTTGTTATTAGACCTAGTCGAACAGTTCCAATCAAGCGCTTAGAAAAAGATCCTGAACGATTACAAGAACTTTATGATTTAGGGGTTGTTGATAGTAAAAAAAGAATTGATGATTTAATTAATTATCTTAATGATTAATTGTATAAAATGATGCTTTAATAAACTTTGTTTTAATGAAAAAGTTAGCTATAATATAAGTGCTAGAATAAAAACACATTGTGGTTGGTAGTCCACAAGCAGCAAAGCTGTCAGTAACCTGCCTCCTTAGGTTGTCCGTTTCTAGAGATAAATAATTAAGGAGGACGCTTTATGTCAGGTGCAGTTAGTTTAGAGTTAAATGTTTATTTTGAAGAACCTTTTTGGGTTGGAATGTTTTATTTATCAATAGATAATAAAACAAAGATTTGTCGGATTGTTTTTAAAACAGAACCAACTGATAGTGAAGTTTATCAATTGATTTTAACTAAGTATCATAAGTTAAAATATAGTAATGGTTATAAAAACAAGGAAAAAGATAAACCTAAAAATTATAAAAGGTATCAGCGATTAATCAAAAAGCAGAGTTCTAAATTAGAAACTGGTACAAAATCAATGCAGATATTGAAACAAGAATATTTGATCAATAAGGAATTAAAAAAGAAAGAAAAACGAATTAATCGTCAAAAAAAACAAGAAAGATTGTATCAGCTAAAAAAACAAAAACGTAAAGCAAAACATCGGGGTCATTAAGACCCTTAGTTTTTTGGAGGCAAAGATGGTAATAATATTGATAATAGGATTATTTATAATTGTAAATGGGATTATTTTCTTTACAGTTTTTAAAAATCCTAATAAAAAGATAAAAAATATTGTTTATGATTGTGGAATAGTTTGTGGCTTTCCCGCAAACAATGATGGCACTCCTTCAAAAATCATGCAATCAAGGATTGATGCTGGAATATGGTTATATAAAAATAATAAGATAAAAAAATTGATATTATCTGGTGGTGCTGTAAAAAATGAATTTGTAGAAGCACAAGTAATGAAAGATTATGCTTTGAATCTGGGAGTTAAAAGTAAGGATATTATTGTAGAGACTAAGTCGCGCAGTACTTATCATAATTTAATGTATTGTAAGGATATTGTAATTGAAAATAATTTTAAGGATTGTTTAGTAATTACTAATAGCTGGCATTTACGAAAAGCTGATCATTATGCCCGAAAGTTTAAATTGAATTATAGTATGTATCAAGCTAAAAAGCCTCAGGAATATTCAATGTTTAAAGTTTTAATGTTACATTTGTATACTAACGGCGTCATGTATAAAAACTTTTTTAAAGGGCTATCTTGATTTTGTGCTATAATTAAGGCTAATAGGAGGTGTTTTTATGAATGAAACAATTAACAATTTAGTTAATCGTCGCAGTGTGCGTAGTTATCAAAATAAACAAATTGACGAAGAAGCTTTGCAACAGATTTTACAAGCAGGTTTATATGCTCCTTCAGGAATGGGAAGACAACCAACTATCATGGTCGTAATTCAAGATGAAGCAACTATCAAAGAGGTATCTCGTTTAAATGGAGCTGTTATGAATAGTGATAGTGATCCTTTTTATGGCGCTCCAACAGTAATCGTTGTTTTAGCTGATTCAACAGTTCCTACTTACCGTGAAGATGGTAGTTTAGTTATGGGAAATTTAATGAATGCAGCCTGGGCAGTGGGAGTAGATTCTTGCTGGATCCATCGAGCTCGCGAAGTTTTTGATAGTCCCGAGGGAAAAGCTTTGCTTAAAAAATGGGGTATTGATGAAAAATATGTTGGAATCGGTAATTGTATTTTAGGTTATTGTCAAGGTGAAAAACCAGAAGCAAAACCACGAAATGAAAATCGAATTTATCGCATTTAAAATAATGTATTATAAATGTATCAATGATGAAAATTGATACATTTTGTTTTATTATTTATTTGTGGTAAAATAGGAAAAAAATGAGGTGATAAAGTTGTATATAGTGCAAGTATTAGTTGAACATCCTACTCATGCATTGGATACTAATTTTGATTATTTATCCAAAGAAGAGTTAAAACCAGGTGTTAGAGTAGCGATAGTATTTGGTTATCAACGAATTATTGGTTATGTTACTGGATGTAAATATAGTGAAAAATCTAAGGAAGATTTAGAAGAAGAAGCTGGTTTTAAATATCGCTATATTAGTGAAGTAATTGATAAACAGCCATTATTAAATGATGAATTACAACAATTATCGATTACTCTTGCTAAACTAACTTTATCGCCTCGAATCAGTTGTTTACAAGCGATGCTACCACCGCAATTAAAACCAAGTAGTAACAAAGCGGTAGGGATAAAATATCAAAATGTAATTGAAGTAATTGATAAAGATGCTGTTTTAAAAACCGTAAAACAACAAGAAGCTTTGCAATTTTTAAACCAGCATCCCCATACGCTATTAAAAGATTTTCCTTATAGTAAATCAGTATTAGATAAAATGGTTGAACAAAAAGCGGTAATAATAAAAAAAGAAGAAGTATACCGTGATCCTTTTGTCGATGATCAAAAAAAACCAATAGAATATGCTTTGACAAGCGATCAACAAAAAGTTGTAAATGGCATTATGGCAAAAATAAACGTTTATCATACGGCTTTGATTCATGGGGTAACTGGCTCTGGAAAAACAGAAGTTTATTTACACTTATCTAAATATGTGATTCAAAATAATCGAACAGTTTTAATGTTAGTACCAGAAATTTCATTAACACCAATGATGGTCAATGCTTTTAAACATAAATTTGGTAAAGAAGTTGCAATTATTCATTCAAGACTATCACCTGGTGAACGATATGATGAATATCGGCGTATTTTAAATCATGAAGTCAAAATAGTAGTTGGAGCACGTAGTGCTATCTTTGCACCTTTAGAAAATATTGGCTTAATTATTTTAGATGAAGAACATGATCCTAGTTATAAACAAGAAAGTAAACCGCGCTATCAAACTGCGCAGATAGCTAGGATTCGTGCTAAATATCATCACTGCCCAGTTGTTTTAGGAAGTGCAACGCCTTCACTAGAATCATATAGTCGCGCTATTAAAGGGGTATATGATTTATATGAATTACCAAAACGAATTAATCAGTTTCCATTACCAGAAATTGAATTAATAGATATGGCTAAAGAAATGCGACAGCAGAATTATTCACTTTTTTCTAGAGCAATGCAAAAGCAGATTCAAGCTCGTTTACAAGCTAAAGAACAAATAATTTTATTATTAAATAAGCGTGGTTATGCTTCATTTGTTCGCTGCTTAGATTGTGGCGAGGTAATTAAATGTCCGCACTGTGATGTGACCTTAACTTATCATAAACAAGAACGGATGTTAAAATGTCATTATTGTGAATATCAAATTCCAATTATGAAACATTGCCCTAATTGTAAAGGTACTAATTTAAAACATTTTGGTACAGGAACTCAAAAAGTCGAAGAACAGTTAGAAAATCTTTTTCCAGGAGTTAAAGTAATTCGTTATGATGTCGATACAACTAAAAATAAAGATGGTCATCAAAAGTTGTTACAGCAATTTGAAAACCATGAAGCTGATATTTTGCTAGGAACGCAAATGATTGCTAAGGGACTAGATTTTGAAAATGTAACCTTTGTCGGTGTTTTAAATGCTGATTTAAGTTTAAATATTCCTGATTTTCGCTCTAATGAACGAACTTATCAGTTATTAGAACAGGTTTCCGGGCGCGCCGGTCGTGGTAAAAAGAAAGGAACAGTAATGATTCAAACCTATAATCCAGATCATTTTGTTTTACAGTGTGTTAAAACGCATGATTTTAATCGTTTTTTTAATGAAGAAATGAAAATTAGGCGATTGGCCAAATATCCACCGTATGTTCATTTACTTAGTATTATAATTCAAGGTAAAAATGAACAGGCAGTGTCTAAAAACGCTAATCAAATCAAGACTTATCTTCAAAAACAATTGCCACAGATTTTAATTCTTGGCCCGGCTAACAGTTTAATTTATCGGATGCAGGATATTTATCGTAAAAGAATTTTAATCAAATTTACAGATAGTAAAAAACTATATCCTGTACTTGAAACAATGAGTGATTTTTATAATAAACAAGGAACTAAAGTTCATGTAGTTTGTGACTTTAATCCGTATAGTCAAATATAGAAAGGACAAATTATGGCACGAAATGCAGCATTAAAAATATTATTAAAATACGAAACAGAACAAAGTTATTTAAATATTACTTTAAATGAATATTTAGAAAATAGTACTTTGTCAAGAAATGATAAAGACTTGACAACACGGATTGTTTATGGAACAATTCAAAACAAGCTCTATCTTGAATACCAATTAGCACCATATATAGAGGGAAAAAAGGTGAAACAAAGAGAAAAAATCATTTTATTGATGTCTTTGTATCAATTGATATTTTTAGATAAAATTCCTCAATATGCAGTAATTGATGAAGCGGTTAAACTAGCTAAACAAAAGAATCTTTATGCTGGTAAATTTGTTAATGCGATATTACGTAATTTTATCCGTCATGGTAAACGCGAGGTTGTAAAAAAAGATCCATTAGAAAAATTAGCGATTGAAACTAGTCATCCATTATGGTTGGTAAAGATGCTAAATAAACAATATGATTTTGCAACAACTCAAAAAATATGTTTTCATGATAATACACCACCAGTTAGAACGGCACGAGTTAATACATTAAAAACAACTAAAGAAAATATTCTATCTGATAAAAATTTTGTAAGTGGAAATTTAGCTAGTGATAGTGTGTTATATCGCTCTGGTAATATAGCTAGTACTAGTTATTTTAAAGAAGGATTAATTACTATTCAAGATGAGTCAAGTCAGTTAGTAGCACCGTTATTGGCACCAGAAAGTGATGATTTAGTTTTAGATATGTGTTGTGCTCCTGGTGGTAAAACAGCACACTTAGCAGCAATTATGAAAAATCAGGGTAAAATTATTGCTTATGATTTATTTCGACATAAAATTGATTTAGTTAAAGCTAATTTGAAACGTTTAGGTGTTAAAAATGTAGAGTTATATGAAAATGATGCAACTAAGCTAAAAAAAAGTTATGCGCCAGAAACGTTTGATAAAATTTTACTAGATGCTCCTTGTAGTGGGTTAGGAGTTTTAAAAAGAAAACCAGAAATTAGGTATCATGATTCGAAAATAATGGATTCAATCATGATAATCCAGACAAAATTATTAGACAATGCCTACTATTTATTGAAGAAAAATGGTAAAATGGTTTATAGTACATGCACTATAAATAAAAAAGAAAACGAAATGATGGTAAAAAAGTTTATTGAAAAATATCCTGATATGAAAATTATTGAGGAAAGAACTATATTACCATATGAATTTAATAGTGATGGATTTTATATGTGTAAATTAGAAAAAGGGAATTAAAATGGAAAATATTTATAATTATTCTTTAGAACAACTAACAAACTACTTTGCTTCAATTAATCAAAAGCCGTTTCGAGCTAAACAGGTGTTTAGCTGGCTTTATCAAAAAGAAGCTAGTTCTTTTGATGAAATGTCTAATTTATCAAAAGAATTAAGAGAACAGTTAAAAGAACATTTTACATTTGATATTTTAAAGATTGTTGAAAAACAAGAATCTAAAGATGGAACGATCAAATATTTATTTGAAATGTTAGATGGCAGTTTGATTGAAACTGTATTGATGATTCATGACTATGGTAAATCATTATGTGTTACAAGTCAGGTTGGTTGTAATATGAAGTGTAGTTTTTGTGCTAGTGGTTTACTAAGAAAACAACGTGATTTAACACCGGGTGAAATCGTAGCTCAGGTAATGAAAGTGCAGCTGGATACTAAACAGCGGATTAGCCACGTTGTTGTTATGGGAACTGGTGAGCCGTTTGATAATTATGATAATGTCATGGAGTTTGTCCGCATTATTAATCATCCTAATGGACTTGCAATCGGTGCTAGACATATTACTATTTCAACTTGTGGATTAATACCAGGAATACAAAGATATAGTGACGAAGGCATTCAAACTAATCTAGCAATATCTTTACATGCACCTAATGATGAAATTAGAAATCAATTAATGCCGATTAATCGTCGTTATCCACTTGATGATTTACGACAGGCCATTAGTGATTATATTGATAAAACTAATCGTCGCGTTACGTTTGAATATATTTTATTAAAAGATGTTAATGATAGTCTTGTTGATGCTAGACAGTTAGCACATTATTTAAGAGGATTAAATGCTTATGTTAATTTGATTCCTTATAATAGTGTTGATGAACATGGTTATCAGCCAAGTGATCAAGAAACGATTGAAAAATTTAAAAGCGAGTTATTAAGATTACATATTAATGTAACTTTAAGAAAAGAACATGGTCGAGATATCGACGGTGCTTGTGGTCAGCTTAGAGCCAAAAGAGGTAGGGTTAAATAATGAATTATTATGCAAAAACGGATATTGGAAAAGTAAGAAATAAAAATCAAGATCAGGCAGCAGTTAATGCCAATATAAAAGATCAGGTAATTGCTGTAGTCTGTGATGGCATGGGTGGTCATCGCTCTGGTGAAATTGCTTCACGAGTAGTGATGGATCATGTCTTAAGCTGTTTTGATATTATTCCACCGTTTGATACACCCGAAGAGTTAAAAAAATGGCTTCAAGAAACAATCGTTGAATGTGATCAAATTGTAAAAAGAATGGCGATGCAAAATGTTGAACATCAAGGAATGGGAACAACCATTGTTGTTGCTATTTTTATGGATAACAAACTATATGTATCACATGTAGGTGATAGTCGGGCATATATTTTAAAAGATGGTCAATTAACACAAATAACTAAAGACCACACTTTAGTTAATGAATTAGTTGATCGAGGAGCTATAACACCTGAAAGTGCTAAGCACCATGTTCAAAAGAATGTTTTAACCCAGGCTATAGGAGCCCCAACGGAATTGAAACCTTCTTTAATAGAAATGGATTTTGAAAATAGTTTATTAATGTTATGTAGTGATGGATTATATAATTGTTTGGATAATGAAGCAATTAAAGAAATTTTGCTTAAGAATACTAAAGTAGTAGAAAAAGTGATTGAATTAATTGACCAGGCGAATGAAAATGGTGGCCGTGACAATATTGGTGTGGCAATCATAGATAACCAGGGAGGAAGATAAAATGGCAAAAATAATTGCAGAGCGTTATGAATTGTTAGAACTTATTGGTCAAGGTGGTATGGCCGATGTTTATTTGGCTCAAGATATTATTTTAAATCGGACTATTGCAATTAAGATTTTAAGAACTAGTTTAGCTAAAGATCCGATTTATGTGACAAGATTTCAGCGAGAAGCAAGTGCTGCCGCTGCTCTTTCTCATCGTAATATTGTAGAAATATACGATGTTGGTGAAGATGAAGATAAATATTATATTGTTATGGAATATGTTCCTGGAACAACTTTAAAAGAATTGATTTTAAAACGCGGGGCTGTTCATTATATTGAAGCAATTGATATCATGAAACAAATTGTTAGTGGTATTGCTAAAGCTCATCAATTAGGTATTATTCATCGTGATTTAAAACCACAAAATATTTTAGTTACTGATAGCGGGGTAGCTAAGATTGCTGATTTTGGGATTGCTTCAATGCAATCATTAGCTCAAGTTACCCAAACAGATGTAATCATGGGATCGCTTCATTATCTGGCACCAGAATTAGCTCGTGGTGAAAAGGCGACAGCTCAAAGTGATGTTTATGCATTAGGAATTGTTTTTTATGAGCTTTTACGTGGTGAGGTACCATTTAATGGGGAATCACCAGTAAATATTGCTTTAAAGCATATGCAGGAAGATTTGCCATCATTATTGGATTTCAATCCATCGATTCCGCAATCAGTAGAAAATATTGTTATTAAAGCTACTGCAAAAAATTTGAACGATCGTTATCAAAGTGCTGCAGAGATGTTAGATGATATTAATACTTGCTTAGACCGGCCAAATGAAGAAAAGCTGGTTTTCTCATATGATAGTGATGATGAACCAACTATTGTTGTTGATCCACGAACTGCTTTTAGTTCAAATGATACATCTGAAGTTAAAACAAGAGAAGAAAAACCAGTTGAAGAAGAGGAAAATGATAACTTCTTTAAACGATTTGTAAAAAAAATCAAAGGATTAAGTACGCGAAGTAAAGTAATTATTGGAGCAGTGACTGCGCTAGTAATTTTAGGGATAGCATTTGTTATTTATTTAAATACTGGATCAGATGCTAATTTAATGCCGGATTTAGCTGGAAGAACAGTTGATGAAGCTAGAGAATTGCTGGATGATTATGGAGTTACTATTAGTGATAATATTGTTGAAGAATTGTCTGATGAGTATGATAAAGGCGAAATAATTGAAACTGATCCTAAAGCTGGTACATCAATTAAAGAGGGTGATGTAATATCACTTACGGTGTCTAGTGGTAAGTATATTGTATTAGAAGATTATGTTGGAATGACGCAAAGTGAAGCGGAAAAAGCAATCGCTGATTTAAGTGATGATGTTGAAATTGAAGTTGTTATTGAAGAAGAAGTTTCATCTAGTCCTAGAGGAGAGGTAATTGATCAAGATAAGGATAGTGGAACTAAACTGGATCCTAATGATGAATCAAATTTAACGATAACTCTTACTGTTTCTAAAGGTGACTATATTGTTGTTGATAATTATATAGGAATGAGTCAAAGTGAAGCGGAAGCTGCTTTGAAAAAATTAGGTTTTACAGTTACAATTGAAACTGAAGAATCTGAAGAAGCTAAAGGAACTGTAATTGATCAAAGTTATAATAAAGGATATCGTCTTGATCCTGATGATGATGATCGTAATATTACTTTAACTGTTTCAAGTGGAAAAACTTATCAGGTTAGAGATGTTTTTGATCGTAACATTAATTCTGCCAAAACAATTTTGGAAAATAATGGATTTAAAGTAAGATTGGTTGACTTATCAAATTCTACTGATCAGACTTTATTAAGTAATTATCCATTTAGATCAGTAAATACTGTTGCTGGACAAAGCCCAGAGGCAGATACTACAGTAAATGAACAAGGAACAACAGTTACTTTATATTATTATTCAAGTCAGCCAGAATCTGCAAATGAAGAAGATTAGGAGATAATAATGCCACAAGGAAGAATTATAAAAGCGTTAGCAGGATATTATTATGTAGAAGATAATCAAGAGATTATTCAATGTCGGGCTAGAGGTAAATTTCGTAAAGACGAAATTAAGCCTCTAGTTGGCGATTTTGTTGAATATCAAGTAGATGGCATTAATGATGGTTATATAATGAAAATATTACCACGAAAAAATGCCTTAACAAGACCGTTGATTGCCAACGTTGATCAGGCCTTGATAGTTTGTTCATGTAAAGAACCAGATTTTTCATCAGCTTTATTAGATAAGTTTTTAATGGTGATTGAACATTATAATATTAAACCAATAATTGTCTTTTCTAAGGCTGATTTGTGTGAAGATGATTCAATTGAACAATATATAAAAGATTATCAAAAAGCTGGCTATACTGTGTATAAAACAAGTTCTAAAAATAATCATGGTATTGAAGAGATAAAAACAATTTTTAAAGATCAAGTAACCGTTTTTACCGGTCAAAGCGGGGTTGGTAAAAGCAGTTTATTAAATGCTTTAAATATTAATTTAAATTTAAAAACAAGTGATATTTCTAAAGCGCTAGGGCGTGGTCGTCATACTACTAGACATGTTGAGTTAATTAAAATGTATGATGGATATTTAGGTGATACGCCAGGTTTTTCGTCTTTAGAATTGGAAATGACACCTCAAGAAGCTGCTGTTGCTTATCATGATTTTGCAAGTTTTAGCCAAGAATGTAAGTTTAGAGGCTGCTTACATGATAGTGAACCAAAATGTCGGGTAAAAGAGGCAGTTGAAGAGGGTTTGATTACTAAAGAACGTTATGAACATTATTTGTTAAATTTACAAGAAGTTAAAAAGAAAGAGGAACGAAAATATGGTTAAAATAGCACCGTCATTATTATCAGCTGATTTTGGCTGTTTAAAAGATGAATTAGCAGCAATTAGTAAGGCTGATTGGCTTCATTACGATGTAATGGATGGGCACTTTGTACCAAATATTTCATTTGGTTATAGTGTATTAAAAGATGTTAGTAAGGTTACTGATTTATATTTAGATGTTCATTTAATGATCAGTGAACCGATGAAATATGCTGGTAATTTTATTGATAGCAAGGCTTCTTCAATTACTTTCCATTATGAAGCAATCGAAGAAAATAAAATTAATGAATTTATCAATTATTTAAAAGAACACCAGGTAGCAGCTGGAATCTCTATTAAGCCAGATACTGATGTATCAGTTTTAAAACCATATTTAGATTCTTTGGATCTTATTTTAGTGATGTCAGTTGAGCCAGGATTTGGTGGTCAAAAATTTGATGATCGCGCATTGGCTAAAATTGCCTGGCTTGCAAAGATGAAAGAAGAAATGGGTTATCATTATCTTATCGAAGTTGATGGTGGTATCAATGAAGAAACTGGTAAATTATGTAAAGATGCCGGTGTTGATGTATTAGTTGCTGGAAGTTACATTTTTGGTAGCGATAATTATCAAGAAAAGATTGATTCATTACGATGAAAATTGGGATTTGTAGCGCTTTAGCTAATAATATTGATTTGTCAATTGATTATATTGGTGTTGATCGTGGTGTTGAAGTTTTACTAGCACATAATAAAACACCAATCTATGCCATTGGTGATTTCGATTCTATTAATAATCCTGATGTTTTAAATCAAATTGAAGTTACACGGTTACCAACACGAAAAGATGTAACGGATACCCATGCTGCTGTTGAATATGCAATTGAACAAGGATATGATGAAATCGATATTTATGGAGTTACCGGTGGAAGACTAGATCATTTTTTTAGTGCTGTTTGTTTATTGGAAAAATATGCTAATCTTAAAATTAGAATTATTGATGATCAAAATATTATTCAGCTTTTATTACCAGGAAGACATTTAGTTAATAAAGATCAATATAAATATTTTTCTTTATTTGCATTGGATAAAAGTTATTTAGATATTACAGGAGCACATTATCCTTTAAATCACTATTTATTGTATCGCTATGACCCTTTATGTGTTTCAAATCAAGTTAAAGATGATCAGGCAGTAATTACTACTACAGATAAAATTATTTTAGTTAAATCTAATGACATAAAACTTTTTTAAGGATTTAGACAATTAAAAAGATTTATTTTCACCGGTATTTATTTCCGGTGATTTTTAGTAATTAAAAAATGATATTTGGAGGGAACTTATGAAAAAATAACTAAAATAGGGATTGGTATCTTGTTGCTTTCTTTTATAGTATTAATAGGTTATTTAAAAATCAATGATCATATCACTCAAAATGATCAGGAAAAACATTAACAAGCAAAAAAGTAAAACAAGAAGATTTAAAAACTAATGAACCAGTAATAATAGATGGCAATTGGTCAAATTATTTTAATGGACTAAATGGAAGTGCTGTTATTTGTGATCCTAGTGCTAATCAATATCAAATATATAATCAGGAATTAGCTCATACTCGGCAATCACCTTGTTCTACTTTTAAAATTATTTCTTCGTTAATTGGTTTAGAAAATGGAATAATAGATCCATAAAATTCTGTTCGTAAATGGAATAATGAAATATTCTGGAATGAACAATGGAACCGTGACATAGATTTTTTTAATGCTTTTCGTAATTCATGTGTCTGGTATTTTCGTCAAGTCATTGATGAAATCGGACCAGATATGATGCAAAAAAAATTAGAAAACTTAAATATGGAAATTGCGATATTTCTGATTGGTCAGGTAAGTTAAATACTAATAATGATAATCCGCTTTTAACAGGTTTTTGGATTGAATCATCATTGTTAATTTCTCCTAAGGAACAAGTGGAGGTAATGGAACATATTTTTGGTGATGATACCGATTATAGCCAAGAAACTGTTGAACAATTAAAGCAGGTGATGTTGTTATCAGAATTGAATGATGAAGATACTTTAATTTATGGGAAAACTGGAATGGGTAAGGATTATGGTATTACTGCTGATTCGTGGTTTACCGGTTTCTGCAAGTCAGATAATAAAAAAGTTTTATTTTTTAGCACTCGGTACTTGACTGTGCTAAAAAGAAGTGTATAATATAGTTAGCACTTAGGAAAAGAGAGTGCTAAAGGAGTGATAGATATGAATATAGATAAGTGGACGGCAAAAATGCAAGAAGCAATTCAAAGAGCTATTACAATGGCTAGTGAAATGGGACATCAGGTTGTTGACGTTGAACATTTCTTATTAGCACTTTTAGAAGATAGCGCTGGTATTTTGTATCGTGTATTAACTAAAGCAAATGTTAATATTGCTGATTTACAAAATAAATTACACGCTAGATTGCAAAGTAAGCCAGTGGTAAACAATGTAGATATAAATAGTATTAGAATCTCATATGATTTTAATCAATTAATTAATCTTGCCAATAAACAGATGCAGGATTTTAAAGATGAGTATTTAAGTGTTGAACACATTATTATGGCTTTATTTGAATTGAATAGTACTTGGGTAAAAGAGTTATTAAAAGAATATAATTTAAATAAGCGTAATGTAAGAAAAATTATTGATGAAATGCGAGGTGGTAATATGGTAAATAATCAAAATCCTGAAAATCAATACGAAGTATTAGAAAAATATGGACGTGATTTAACAAAGGATGTTGCTGAAGGCAAATTAGATCCAGTAATTGGTCGTGATGAAGAAATTCGACGGGTAATACAAATCTTATCACGTAAGACTAAAAATAATCCGATTTTAATTGGTGAACCTGGTGTTGGTAAAACAGCAATTGTTGAAGGATTGGCATGGCGTATTTTTAAAAATGACGTTCCTGTTTCAATTCAAAATAAGACTTTATACGAACTAGATTTAGGTTCATTGGTTGCTGGCGCTAAATATCGTGGTGAATTTGAAGAAAGATTAAAAGCTGTATTGAATGAAATCAAAAAATCTGAAGGCGATATCATCCTATTTATCGATGAAATTCATCAATTGGTTGGTGCTGGTAAAACTGATGGGGCAATGGATGCTGCTAACTTATTAAAACCAATGTTAGCTCGTGGTGAATTGCACTGTATTGGGGCCACAACATTAGATGAATATCGGATGTATATTGAAAAAGATGCTGCTTTGGAACGTCGTTTCCAAAAAGTTCAAGTTGATGAACCGGATAGTGATGATACTATTGCCATCTTACGTGGTTTAAAGAATTCATTTGAATCTCATCATGGGGTACAAATTACTGATAGTGCTATAATTGGGGCAGTAAATATGTCACAACGTTATATTACTGATCGTTTTTTACCAGATAAAGCTATCGACTTAATCGATGAAGCTTGTGCTTCAATTCGAATGGAAATTGATTCTCTTCCAGAAGAACTTGATACGATTACTCGTGAAAAGAATCGTTTGGAAATGGAACGAATTTCTATTGAAAAAGAAGATCGTAATGAAGATAATGAAAAACGTTTAAATGAAATTAAAGGACGTATTGCTTCATTAGATGAACAAATTAATGGTTTGACTGATAAATGGCAAACTGAAAAGAAATCTTTAGACCATATCAAAGAATTAAAAGATCAAAAGGTTCGCTTGGAAAATCTAAAAGATAAATATCAAACTGAAGGTAATTTAGAAGAAGCTTCTAAAATTATGTATCAAACTTTACCTCAAATTGAAAGAGAAATTCAAAACTTTGAAGCTTCTAAAAACGAAGATGATTTATTACAAGAAAAAGTTACTGTTGATACCGTTAGTGAAGTAATTTCACGTTGGACTGGTATTCCAATTAGTAAACTTAAAGAATCTGAACGTGATAAATTATTGAAACTTGATGATGCCTTAAAAGTTCGCGTAATCGGTCAAGATGAAGCTATTACAAAAGTTACTGATGCCATTTTAAGATCACGTGCTGGTATCAATGATGAACAACGACCAATTGGAAGTTTCTTATTCTTAGGACCAACTGGTGTAGGTAAAACTGAGGTTGCTAAATCACTTGCAGAACAGTTATTTGATACCGAAAAGAATATTGTTCGTATTGATATGTCTGAATATATGGAAAAATTCAATGTTTCTCGTTTAATTGGGGCTCCACCAGGATATGTTGGTTATGAAGAAGGAGGTCAATTAACTGAAGCGGTACGTCGTCATCCTTATTCAATTGTTTTATTAGATGAAATTGAAAAAGCTCATCCTGAAGTTTTCAATATTTTATTACAAGTATTGGATGATGGACGAATCACTGATTCTAAAGGTAACGTAGTAAGCTTTAAAAATACAATTATCATTATGACTTCTAATATTGGATCTAATTACTTATTAGAAGGTAATAATAGTGAAACTCAAGCGGCTGTTGATAATGAATTGAAAGCGCACTTTAAACCTGAATTCTTGAATCGTATTGATGAAATCGTATACTTCAACTCATTGAGTCAAGAAGTTGTAAATAAAATTATTGATAAATTTATTAAACAATTACAAGATCGATTAGTTGACCGTAAGATTACAATTACAGTTAGCGATCGTGCAAAAGAAATTATTAGTCAACAAGGATATGATGTTACATTTGGAGCTCGTCCATTAAAACGTTTTATCCAATCTAATATTGAAACACTTGTAGCTCGAGAAATGATCAAAGGTGATATTAAACATGGTAGTCATGTAACTGTTGATTATGATAATAATTTCTTTATAACAGTTAACTAACAAAGATGAAACCAGATAGCTGGTTTCATCTTTTATTTTGTTATTTATTAACTTAATGGTTATAATAAAAATATCTACATATTCTAGAAAGGATGAAAATTGTGAAAAGGCTGGTAAAGGTCATCAAAAAATTCATTTCACCACAGAGCAATTTATTTCGTTATTCATTAAGTTTTTGTTTACTTTTAGCATTATTACCAGCATTAATCGTTATTTTAAAAGTTTTTCAAAGTGATCTATTAGATGCTAATAAACTAGCAAGTCTATTATATGGCTATGTACCTAAAATATTATTAGAGCCATTTATTGAATATGTTTTATCTCAAGAATATACAACTTTTATTTCTTTGATTGTTTCATCGGTTTTTTCTATTTATTTAGCGAGTAATGCTTTTTACTCATTTATGTTGATTTCTATGACTGATGAAAAATTTGAAACTTATTCAATATTGATTAGAATAAAAGCAATAATGTTATTTGTATTGCTGGTTTTAGGAATAGTAGCACTAGCTTTTTTTAATTATTTAATAGGTATTAATACTACAATTGTAATGTTGGGTGGATTGTTTATAGTTTTTTATTTTTTTTATCGATTTTTGTCTTTTGAAAAACGGCCTTTATCATATGGTTTGTTAGGTGCTGGTTTTACAAGTACTGGAATTGTTTTAATTGGAGTATTTTTCTTTTATATTGTAGATCATTATACTCGTTATTATGCTTTATATGGACCGTTAGCTAGTCTGGTTATTATGTTGATTTCTATTTATTTGATATCTAATGTTATTTATTTTGGATATTGTTTAAATCATGAATATGGAAAGTCGTATGATAATATTGAATATAAGCATTTGCGTTATTATCAATCTGGTAATAAGTTAATTGATCAAATATTAACAAGGTTAAAAAAACGGTTTTAAAATTATCTTATTTGTCTTTTTATATACAATCTAGAAAAAATAAGTTAGAATATTTTTATCTATTTATTATTCATGATAGAATGGAAAGTGGAGGTTTAATAATGCAGCGATATTTTATAAATGAAATTATTGATAATTCAATAATAATTAATTTAAATGAGGATGATGTTCATCATTTAAAAAATGTAATGCGTAAAAATAATGGTGATCAGATTATTTGTGTTGATCTTAAAGGAAAAGTTTATCTTGGCAAGATTGTCGATATTAATACTGGGTCAATAGAAGTAATTGAATATCTTGATGAAAATAATGAATTGGATGTAGATGTTACTTTAATTTATGCATTGCCAAAAGGTGATAAATTTGAACTGGTCTTACAAAAAGCAACAGAACTAGGAGTAAAAAGAATTGTACCTTTATTATCACGACGCTGTGTTGTTAAAACAAATGAGCAGAAGTTTGCTAAAAAGATGATTCGTTATCAAAAAATATTAAAAGAAGCAAGCGAACAGTCACATCGTAATATTATTCCAGAGATTACTAATGTAATTAATTTAAAGCAGCTAGGTGATTATTTAGGGGATTATAATTTAGTTGCCTATGAAGAATTAGCAAAACAAGGTGAGCATATGGTTTTAAAAGAAACCTTGAAACAATTGCATTCCGGTGCTAAAATAACGATTATTGTCGGCTGTGAAGGTGGGTTTGATCAAGATGAAATTACCCAAATGGAGCTACTAGGAGTTAAAGCGTGTTCTTTAGGAAAACGTATTTTACGTAGCGAGACAGCACCGTTATATTTTTTAAGTGTGATTGGCTATAGCAGGGAGATAGAAAGATGAAAATTTTAAAATTACTGGAAAAAAACCGGTATGAAATAAAATTAAATAAAACCGGGTTGTATCGATTTGTTGAAGAGGGGAGCAAAGAACTTGTTGAATATGGTTTTAGCTATAAAGTTAAATATCCACAAGATTTATTTGCTTATGAGGTTATCTTAAATGGGATTAGAAATAAACAGGTTATCGATGAATGTTATAATCAGTTTGTGGCAGTAAATTATGATATTTTTGAATATGTCACTTATAAAGAAAGGCAAAGAATGATTAACCAGGATGAAGAAAAAGTAATTGCAAATCTACCACATTTTAAGGATAATCAAAGTAAAGAAGAAATTTATATTCCTTTTTTAGAACCATTTATAAATAAATATTATACAACAGATTATCAATTAGTCACATTAAAAAAACATAAAGAATATATCGCAAATTATCCTCGAAATATAAAAAATATGTTTGAATTGTATGGTATTCAACCATATAATTCACATTTATCATCATTACAGTTAGTAGGAGTAGATGATGAATATTATTATTTTTATCATTTTGATTTTAAAACAGTTTATCAATTTGATAAAAAGGGAATTGTTGTTGATGAATTCCCATTAATCGATAAATATACAAAAGAATATCCTGATTTAAAATTAATTAAAGAAGCTTTGGCTTTATTAGCTAATAGTGATGATGAAGCTAAAGTAGTTGAATTTTTACATACCAATAAATTTATTGGTGAAAAAACATATAAAAAATTAGTAAAAAAGGTGAGTAAATGAAAACAGTAGCATTCCATACATTAGGTTGTAAAGTAAATACATATGAATCAAATGCCATGTTAAAAATATTTCAAGATGCTGGCTATCAAGAAGTTGATTTTAAAGAAGTAGCTGACGTTTATGTTATTAATACATGCACAGTTACTAATACTGGTGATAGTAAGTCTAGACAGATGATTCGAAAAGCAATAAGAAAAAATCCAGAGGCAGTTGTTTGTGCAGTAGGATGTTATAGTCAGGTAGCCCCTGAAGATATTGAACAGATTGAAGGAATCGGTGTCGTTTTAGGAACACAATATCGAAAAGAGATTGTGGATTTAGTTGAAGAATATCAAAAAACAAACCAAAAAATTGTTAAAGTTGATAGTGTAAAAAATCTGCGTAAATTTGAAGATTTAAATATCGATCGTTTTAAAAATACCCGTGCATTTTTAAAGATACAAGATGGCTGCAATAATTTTTGTACATATTGTATTATTCCTTATGCTCGTGGAAGAGTTCGTTCTCGTAAACCAGAAAGTGTTTTGAAGCAAGCTGAGCTTTTAGTGAGTCGTGGCTATGTTGAAATTGTATTAACAGGAATTCATACTGCTGGTTATGGGGAGGATTTAGAAAATTATAGTTTTTATGATTTATTAGTTGATTTAGTGAAAATAAAAGGTTTGAAACGTTTACGAATTTCTTCAATTGAAACTAGTCAGATTACTGATGAGATAATCGATTTAATTGGTTCAAACGATATTATTGTTGATCATCTTCATGTCCCTTTACAATCAGGATGTGATGCTACATTAAAAAGAATGAATCGTAAATATACTACTGAACAGTATTTAGAAAAAATTAATAAGATTCGTAGTTATTTACCTAATATAGCTTTTACTACTGATGTTATTGTTGGATTCCCAGGTGAAACTGATGAAGAATTTCAAGCGACTTATGATTTTATTAAAAAAGTTAATTATAGTCAGCTCCATGTTTTTCCATATTCGCCTAGAAAAAACACACCTGCTGCTAAAATGAAAGATCAAGTAAATGATCAAGTAAAACATCAGCGAGTTGAACGATTATTGGAATTATCTAAACAGTTAAATTATGATTTTGCAATGAAACAAATTGATAAAACTTTAAAAGTTTTATTTGAAAAACGTTTAGGTGATTATTTAATCGGTCATGCTAGTGACTATCTTCAAGTAAAAGTAAAAACTAATGAAAATTTAATTGGTGAAATTGTTAATATTAAAATTGAAAAATATAGTGATATGTTAGAGGGGAGCATCGCCTCATGAAATACTTAAACGAATTGTTTGATACAGATATTGATATGAAAATATACTCAATCCATAGTGATTCCCGATATGTTAAACCGTATTCAGTATTCTTTTGTATTGAAGGATTAAGTGTTGATGGTCATCGTTATGTTGAAGATGCTATCTTTCAAGGTGCTAAAGTAATTGTTCATTCTAAAGAACTAGACTATTATCATGATAAAATTATTTATTTTAAAGTAGCTGATACATTAGCAGAATTAAATCGTGTCTCTAATGTATTTTATGATAATCCTAGTTCTAAGATGAGAATTATTGGTGTTACTGGAACAAGTGGAAAAACAGTTGTTGCTTCAATGATTAAAGATGCGATGTCGAAGTTTTGCAGTACCGGATACATTGGTACAATTTCTCTTGAATACAATGGTCGAAAAGAGGATTGTCCTTACACGACTCCAGAATCGTTATTTTTACAAAGAAAGCTATTTGAAATGAATCGTGGTGGGGTAAAAGTTGTAGCGATGGAAGCTTCAAGTCATGGTTTAGCACTTGGAAGGGTTGATGGTATTAATTTTAATATTGCTGTTATGACTAATATTGGAGCTGAACACTTAGACTTTCATGGAACTAAAGAGCAATACGTTCTAGCAAAACAAAAACTATTTGAAAAAATCAAACCATCAGGATGGGCAATTTTAAATAGTGATGATCTAAATTTTCCTCAAATCAAGGATAGCACTCAAGGGCGAATTTTAACTTATGGAATTGAAAATGAAAGTGATGTTATGGCTAAAAATATTAAATTATTTTTAGACCATAGTGAATTCGATATTTCTTTTAAAGGCAATACATTCCATGTAAGTTCACCAGTACTGGCATTATTTAATGTTTATAATGTTTTAGCGCTTGTCAGTGTTTTAATTGCTATTGGTTGTGATGATCAAATGATCATTGATGCAATTGAAAATGTTAAACCGATTGAAGGAAGAATGGAATTAATTGAAACCGGTCAGGATTTTACTGTAATAGTAGATTATTGTCAGCATATTGCTAATTATGAAGCGGTATTTGAATATGTTGATAGTGTCCGTCAAAATCATGGTCGTTTAATTGCCGTTTTGGGAGCTCCTGGTAAACGAAATTACAAATTGCGTAAAGAATTAGGTAAGCTCGCTAATAAATATTTAGATCACGTTATTTTAACTAGATTAGATGATCGTGGTGAAGATGTACAAACAATTTGTGAATCAATTCAAGAAGAAATTACCGATATTAGTAGTGTGATCATTGAATCTCGTCAGGTTGCTATTGAACAGGCAGTAGAATTAGCATGTAAAGACGACATTATTCTTGTTTTAGGTAAAGGGCATGAAAAGTTTATTTCTTTAGAAGTTGGTCAGGTTGATTATCCTGGTGATAAAGAAATTATCCAAGAGGCCATAAAACGAATCTATGGAGGTAGTGATGATGAAATATAATAAACTGATAGACCATACTATTTTAAAACCAGATGCAACAAAAGAAATGGTAAAAAAAATTATTGAAGAAGCAAAAGAATATCAATTTGCTTCAGTTTGTGTAAATCCTTATTGGGTTAGTTATTGTGCCAAAGAACTAATTGATAGTGATGTAAAAGTATGTACAGTAATTGGTTTTCCTTTAGGAGCTAATACTAGTAGAGTTAAAGCTTTTGAAACTAAAGATGCTATTGAAAATGGTGCTGATGAAGTTGATATGGTTATTAATATTGGGGCATTAAAAGATGGTAATGATGATGTGGTTTTAAACGATATTAAAGCTGTGGTTCAAGCGGCTAATGGTAAATGTGTTAAAGTAATTATTGAAACATGTTTACTAACTGATGAAGAAATTATAACGGCTTGTAAACTTGCTCAAGAAGCTAATGCTGCATTTGTAAAAACATCTACTGGTTTTTCAACTGGTGGGGCTACTGTTGAAGCTGTTGCTTTAATGAAGCAAACGGTTGGCTCAAATCTTCAAGTCAAAGCTTCAGGTGGTATTAAAACTAAAGGAGATTTAAAATCAATGGTAGATGCAGGGGCTAATCGAATTGGTACTAGTAATGGAGTTGTTTTAGTAAAATAATTTTGGAAGATGATTTTTAATCATCTTTTTTTGAAAAAAAGTAAAATAAAAAGGAAGGTTTACTTCCTTAAATATTATTTTAATCAATTCGATTATTAGCAACAACAAAATGTAATGCAAGAAATGCTAATTCATCATCATCAAATGATAAATTTAATTGTTGTTTAACTACTTGGTTTAAAACTTGGCTATATTCAAATTCTGTTGGATGCCGTTTAATGATTTTTTCTTTTAAAGGGTTTTTTACAGGTTCATTTTTTGATAAGCGTTCTAAAGCTGGTTCTAAATGTAAACCGATAGCAACAATTAGTTTATTGTCACTGCGATAGTCTTGCTGGTATTCTTTATATATATTTTCCATTGTTTGATTTAAAATTTGATAAACATGATCATCTAATAAATCTAATCCTGAATTAAGTTCAAAATCCAGTTTTTGATTTTTTGATAAATACATAGATACTAACGAAACTTCAGCTTCAGGAAAACTAATACCAAATTCTTTTTCTAAACGATCACAAAGCATTTTAGCATATGGATAACTATATTGTTGTTTGTATGAAGAAATTTGACTATTGCTTAATGGAATATAGTTATCAGATTTAATTCTAATAATTGCAATAGATAAATGAACTGCTAAATTATTAATTGAATTATCAGAAAGAGTAAAATCATAGTCATTAATTGTGTCGTTTATGATATTGGTTATATGAGCTTTCGTTTGATTAAAAGCTTCATCAGAGTTGATTGTTAAATCCATTATGAAACCTCCTACAACATTGATAATACTATATAATAAAATGAAAAAAAAATCTACTATTAAATTAATTAATTTTATTAATAAAAAACAATATTATTTATTTTAAGTTTATGGCAATCGGATAATAAAAATTCTTTTTATTAATTAAAAAAAATATGTAAGCGCTTACAATTAGAGCGTTTTTTTGCTTATTAATTGCGAGTATGGATTTGTTAAAAATAATTTGTTTTTTTGGTGCAAATTACTTGAATTGTAAAATCATTTTATAATATAATGCAGACGTGGATAACAAAGGGAAAATAAAAAATTTCCCCAAATATAGTGTGTGTTATTCTTAAAATGTAAATGCTTACGGTAAGTAGATAATAATCTGAAATATCCCTTGCTTGAACAGAAAATTATTTTGCTTATGTAAGATTGCATTTAAAAAATTTCAAGGAGGAAAAAATTTATATGTTAAAGAAAGAACAATGGAATGGCTTTAAAGGTAGACTTTGGAAAGAAGAAATTAACGTTCGTGATTTCATCCAAAATAACTATAAACCATACTATGGTGATGAATCATTCTTAGCCGGACCTACTGAAGCAACAAATAAGTTATGGGGTAAACTTCAGGAATTACAAAAAGAAGAACGTGCTAATAACGGGGTATTAGATATGGAAACTCATGTAGTTTCTGGATTAACTGCTTATGGGCCTGGATATATTGATGAAGAACTTAAAGATTTAGAAAAAGTTGTAGGTCTTCAAACTGACAAACCATTAAAAAGAGCATTTATGCCTTATGGTGGTATCAGAATGGCTGAACAAGCTTGTGAAACTTATGGATATACACCAGATCCAGAATTACACAAAATTTTTACTGAATATCACAAAACACATAACCAAGGTGTATTTGATGTATACACACCAGAAATTAGATTAGCTCGTCGTAACAAAATTATTACTGGTTTACCAGATACTTATGGACGTGGACGTATCGTAGGAGATTATCGTCGTGTTGCATTATATGGTATCGATGAATTAATCAATTTCAAACAACATGATTTAGCTATTTGTGGTAGTGGATCAATGACTGATGATATTATTCGTCGTCGTGAAGAAATCGCAGAACAAGTAAAAGCTTTACAAGGTATGAAAAAAATGGCAGAAATTTATGGATATGATATTTCTGAACCAGCAAAAAATGCTCATGAAGCTGTTCAATGGTTATATTTTGGATATTTAGCAGCTATTAAAACTCAAAACGGTGCTGCAATGTCTGTAGGACGTATTTCTACATTCTTAGATATCTATATTGAAAGAGACTTAGCTGCAGGAGTACTTACTGAAGAAGAAGCTCAAGAATTAATCGACCATTTCGTAATGAAATGTAGAATGGTTAAATTCGCACGTATTCCTTCATACAATCAATTATTCTCAGGTGACCCAGTATGGGCTACACTAGAAGTTGCTGGTATCGGTTGCGATGGTCGTCCAATGGTTACTAAAAACTGTTTCCGTTTCTTACACACATTAGAAAACATGGGACCTTCACCAGAACCAAACTTAACAGTATTATATTCTTCTAGATTACCTGAAAACTTTAAGAAATATACATCAAAAATTTCTATTGAAACAAGTTCAGTTCAATATGAAAATGACTGTGTAATGCGTCCTGTATGGGGTGACGATTATTCAATTTGCTGCTGCGTTTCTGCAACTCAAACTGGTAAAGAAATGCAATTCTTCGGAGCTCGTGCTAACTTAGCTAAATGTTTATTATATGCTATTAACGGTGGTATTGATGAAAAAACAAAACAACAAGTAGCTCCTGAATATCGTCCAATTACTTCTGAATATTTAGATTATGATGAAGTAATGAGAGCTTATGATCAATGTATGGATTGGTTAGCTGATATTTATGTAAATACACTTAACTTAATTCAATATATGCATGATAAATATTACTATGAAGCAGCTCAAATGGCTTTAATTGATACAGATGTTAAACGTACATTTGCAACTGGTATTGCTGGATTCTCTCATGTAGTAGACTCTTTAAGTGCAATCAAATATGCAAAAGTTAAAACAATTCGTGATGAAGATGGAATCGTTGTTGATTACGAAACTGAAGGAGATTTCCCTCGTTATGGTAACGATGATGATCGTGCAGATGATATCGCAGTATGGTTATTACAAACTTTCTTAGAAAAAATCAAAAAACATCATACTTATCGTGATTCAGAAGCAACTACTTCTATCTTAACTATTACTTCTAACGTAGTTTATGGTAAAGCAACTGGTTCATTACCTGATGGACGTAAAGCTGGTGAACCTTTATCTCCAGGTGCTAACCCATCTTATGGTGCTGAAAAATCTGGTTTATTAGCTTCATTAAACTCTGTAGCTAAATTACCATATGAATGGGCATTAGATGGTATTTCTAATACTCAAACAATCAGCCCTGATACTTTAGGACATGATCTTGAAGAACGTAAAAATACATTAGCAAGAGTATTAGATGGATACTTTGATCAAGGTGCTCATCACTTAAATGTTAACGTATTTGGAACTGAAAAATTAATTGATGCTATGGAACATCCAGAAAAAGAAGAATATGCAAACTTCACAATCCGTGTATCTGGATATGCTGTTAAGTTCATTGATTTAACTCGTGAACAACAAATGGACGTTATTTCAAGAACTTGCCATAAATCAATGTAATTTATTCAAGAATATTGAAATAAAACAGCCTCTTAGTTAAAGAGGCTGTTTTGATAAATAATATGTGAAATGGAGAATAATATGGACAATGTAATAAAAGGACAAGTACATTCAATTGAAAGCTTTGGTTCTGTTGATGGTCCTGGAATTAGATATATTTTATTTTTATCTGGATGTCCATTACGTTGTAAATATTGCCATAATCCAGATACTTGGGCTAATGCTAAGCCAACAATGGAAATGACACCACAAGAAGCTTTAGAAAAAGCGATGAAGTATCAAAGCTATTGGGGTGAAAATGGTGGTATTACTATTAGTGGTGGAGAACCTTTATTGCAAATTGATTTTTTAATTGAGTTATTCAAATTGGCTAAAAAAGAAGGAGTTAATACTTGTATCGATACTAGTGGAGGTAACTTTACACGTGAAGAACCTTTCTTTTCTAAGTTCAATGAATTAATGAAATACACTGATTTGTTATTAGTAGATATTAAACATATCAACGATCAAGAACATCGTGAATTAACAGGAAGAAGTAATGCTAATATTTTAGATATGGCTCGTTATTTATCGGATATTGAAAAACCAGTTTGGATCAGACATGTTTTAGTTCCTGGAATAACTGATAAAGATGAGTATTTAATGGAATTAGATAAATTTATTAGTTCATTGAAAAATGTAAAAAAAGTAGAAGTATTACCATACCATACATTAGGTACATTTAAGTGGGAAGAATTAAATATTCCTTATCAATTAGAAGGAGTTAACCCACCAAGTAGCGAACGTGTTGAAAATGCTAATAAAATTCTACATACTGATAAGTATAAATAATGATGGATAAACTTTAATGGTTTATCCTTTTTTATTCATTTATAATTAAATTTAAGTTATAATATAAGAGGTATATGACAAGGAGGAAAATTGAAAATGAAATTAGGTGCAATTGAAGCCGGAGGAACAAAATTCGTCGTATGTATCGGTGATGAAAATGGTAATGTTTTAGAAAGAGATTCATTTCCAACTGAAACGCCAGAAAAGACATTAGCAAATATCTTTAAATTTTTTGATGGTAAAGATATTGAAGCACTAGGGGTAGGATGTTTTGGACCAATCGATCCTGATTTAAATAGTCCAACTTATGGATATATTACTACTACACCAAAACCTGGTTGGGGTAATTTTAATATCATGGGTGCTTTAAAAGAACGTTATAATATTCCTATGGGATTCGATACTGATGTAAATGGAGCTTGTTTAGGAGAAGCTTATTTTGGTGCTGCTAAAGGATTAGACAGTGCTTTATATATGACTATTGGAACTGGAATCGGTTGTGGAGCTATCGTAGAAGGAAATTTAGTTCATGGTTTATTACATCCAGAAATGGGACATATGAAAATGATTGTTCGTGAAGATGATAATTACGCTGGAAAATGCCCTTTCCATGGAACATGCTTTGAAGGATTAGCTGCTGGACCAGCAATTGAAGCTCGTTGGGGTAAAAAAGGACAAGAATTACCAGAAGACCATCCAGCTTGGGATTTAGAAGCATATTATATTGGACAAGCATTAGCTACTTACGTGTTAGTATTATCACCAAAGAAAATAATATTAGGTGGTGGGGTATCAAAGCAAAAACAAATGTTCCCAATGATTTTTAAATATTTAAGAGAATTCTTAAATGGATATATCCAAAAAGATGAAATCTTAACTGATAAAATTGAAGATTATATTGTTTCACCAGCTTTAGGTGATAATGCAGGTGTATGTGGTGCCTTAGCACTTGCAAAACAAGCTTTAAGTAAAAAATAACAGGAAATTCCTGTTATTTTTTATTGAAACCAGTAATCATTATAATCATATTTGAAAACTCGATACCACCAGGTAGCTCCAGTACCTTTAACAGTTTGAATAAGCTGATTATTGCTATCGTATTCAGATGCTTCAAAAGCACCACCACTATCGATTAAAACATTATCACCTAATTCCTGGACAGAACTAACATATCCAGAATAAGTAACTGGAATTCTTTCCACCAATGAAAAAGTTCTATTGTTTTCATCAATTAAATATTTGTCATAATAAGAAGTTTCTCCATCGGAACCAACACCAGTATTATAATAACTGTTGTCTGATGAATAGTTATAATCTCTAGTAGAACAAATAGTATTATTGTTATTGTAGAAATACAAATAATATTGACCTGCTGGTAGGCTTTGATCTTCTTGATAAACTACACAGTGTTGACCAGCATTTATTGAAAAATCACCAATTTGATTTAATACTAAATTATCGTAATTACTTTCCTGCCAGAATTGTTTTGAACCAATAATATAATCAATTTCTGGTTCATCATAGATATTGTTAATTTTTATGATTGATGATGTTTCTCTCGAACTGATAATTATTGTATCGTCACCAACTAATTCAATAGAATTAATATGAATCCAATCTAATGGTTCATCATCACTGTTATTTGATAAATTAGAATAATAATTTTTAAATAATTCTTTTAAATCAATAAGTTCTCTTACTTCGCCACTAGCTTTATCAATGCTAACGATGATATCTTCTTCAGTAGAACTATCTTCCTTTGACGCTAATACTAAAAAGTTATTATCATTTCCGAAAATGTAGTCATGATGTAAATTGTAATTAGAAGTATCATAGATAGCAGTAATTTGACCAGTTTGATTCATAGCAGCAATTTTACTAGCGCTAATGCTAAAATACATCGTATTATCTTCAAATAATAAACGACAACTGCGATAACTAATAATCGGTATTTCACTGCGGATAGTACCATCGTTATCATAGATCAAAATAAAATCAATTTCTTCGTTATCTTCGGTAGTGCGATTACCTAGCATTGTATAAAGACCATCATCTAAAGCTTGTGTACTTTCCCCGCTAGTAACATCAAGCTGGATGTTATCTTCACTACCAACTAACTCTGGTGCATCGTAGCTCCAGCTTAAGGTGTCAATAACTTCATCGTTTTGATTAGTTAATGTTACAGTTATGAAATTTTTGACCCCTGGAATACTGCCAACTAACAAATATTCATGTTCATTAGTATAGCCATCTTCACTATTGTTGTTTAATGTTTTTGAAAAAGTGCTATAACCATCAGCTTCTATTGTATAACTGGCTTTACAAGCTTCATCACTTGAAAAATACATATAAATACCAGTTGTGTTAGTACCGTAAGGATTAGCAATTAATAATGGTTTTTGCAAAGTATAATCATTTTTATCGATTAAATTACTTATCTGCTCATTAATTTCATTTTGATAATCTAAATCATAGATATCTTCAATATCATCATAATCTTTATTTAGATTTATATAAGTGATACTGTTATTGTCATCACTAGATTGTTCGCTAGTAATTGTTTCTCTATTTAGTATCAAAACGGCTCCTGCAACAATCACTACAACAATAGCTAAAATAAATATTTTCTTTTTTGCCCTCTTCATTTTTACCTCCTTGTATTTATTATCAAATTGAATTATGAGAAAAATATCACTTAATTAACTAAAAAAACCAAATATTAAAATATTTTATTAGATATGTATTATAAATCTATAACAATATAATATTAATTGACAGATAATATTATACGTCATATAATATTATTGAAATAAAAGTTAGGAAGGGGTTTGACTAATGATATTTAATACTGGAGCGGCATTATTAGATACAATTGTTTTATCAGTTATATCTAAAGAACCTGAAGGTACTTATGGTTATAAGATTACTCAGGACGTAAGAATGGCTTTAGATGTATCTGAGTCAACTTTATATCCGGTTTTAAGACGTTTATTAAAAGATAATTGTTTAGAAACATATGATCGACAATATCAAGGTCGTAATCGTCGATATTATAAAATAACACCTCAGGGGAAGGTTCAATTATCTTTGTATAAAGAGCAATGGTATATCTATGTAAACAAAATTAATAAAATTATAGGTGGGGGAAATTAAAATGAATCGTAAGGAGTTTATAGAGCAGTTGTCTTATTTACTGCAAGATATTGAAGATGAAGAACGTCAGGCTGCTTTAGAATATTATGAAGATTATTTTGATGAAGCGGGAATTGAAAATGAAGCATTGATAATTGAAGAATTAGGGTCACCTGAACGAGTAGCGGCTATAATTAAAGCGGGTTTGGAAAATCGCTTTGATCAGGATATTGAATATACTGAAAGTAAGATGGATAATGCTTATTATCAACAAAATCAAGAAATTATTGAAGCCAAGATTGTAGATGACAAAACTAGCCAAACAAAAGATAGTCATTTTAAAGGCGATCCTGAACGAAATCGGATATTATTAATAGGTATAATTGTTGGAGCAATATTTCTTTTTGGAATAGCAGGCAGTGCTTTAATATCGATAGCTTTTGCCTTATTCATGGCTATATTAGGAGTTTGCTTTGGTATCTTGATAGGTGGTTTTGCTTGTCTTATTGGTGCTGTTGTTTGTTTTATTAAAGGAATTATGCTATTAGGAAGTTATTTAGGTGCTGGATTGCTTATATTAGCAACAGGATTTGGATTATTAGCGTTATCATTATTGTTTTTCTATCTTGATGGCTGGATCATTAAGTTAATTCCAAGAATTTTTAAAGCTTGTGTAAAATTGGCTCGAGAAGCGTTATATTTTTTACAACAATTTTTTAATCGGGGAGGGCAAACAGAATGAAAAAATTAAAGTATTTCATTTTAAGTTCGATCATAATAGCTGTTGTTTTGCTTATTTCGGGATCAATATTGGGAGGCTTTGATCAATTGGAAACTTTATATCAACGTGGTGAGTTTGATATCGAAGTACCATTTGTTGAAACTGTAGACATAAAAAATGAATATAGTAATATTGAGAACCTGGAAATTGATTGTCAAATTGGAACTGTTGATATTGTTGAATATGAGGGAACAGTTATTAAAGTAGAAGGCAAAAATATTAGTTCAACAATTAAAGTTGAAAAAGATAATGACACATTAGTTATTAAAGATGGTTCGCAGGTAAATCGCTTGATAAATTTTAATAATGATGATACTGGAATTACTATATTTGTACCATTTAATTATCATTTTGATAAAGTGGAATTAGAAGTTGATGCTGGTAAAATGAATGTAGCTAATATTTATGCTCGTGATTTAGAAGTGAATGTTGATTTAGGATCTTTTGATGCTGATAATCTAGTTGTTGAAAATGCTAAAATTGATGTTGATGCTGGAGATATCATGATTAATTATCTTGATAGTCTTGATAGTGAATTTAAATGTGATTTAGGGGATATTGATGTCACCCTAGCTGGTTTAGAAAGTGATTATGATTATAAAACAGATTGTGATTTAGGTGATATCACGATCAGTAACTATGAAAGTGATATTTTAAAAGATAGTAATCAGCGTGGTAAGCGCAGTTTTACGGCCGATTGCGATGCTGGTAAAATAACGATTAATATGGGGGTGTAGTAAGTGAAAAGATTATATCGTTCAACTCATGATCGAATGATATTTGGTGTTTGTGGTGGTTTAGCTGAGTATTTTGATGTTGATCCTACTTTAGTAAGATTGGCTTGGGTTATTTTTTGTGCATTTGCTGGTAGTGGCATTTTGGCTTATATTATTGCTGCAATTATTATTCCAAATCGTTAAAGATAATAAAAATAGTGCCCGTATGAAGCACTATTTTTTATAGATAGTAAAATTAGTATTACTATTAATGTCATTTGATAAGTTGTAAACAATATTTGATAAAACATATTCACCATTATTAATATAGATTTCAATAATGTGCTGGTCATAGAAAATTTTTAACTCACATTTATCTAATTTGGGTGATGATAATTGTTTTAAACCAGCATCATAATTATAAACTAAGCTTCGATCAATATTTAATTTACCATCAAAACTGATTTGATAACCACCAATATTTAAATAATCCCCGATATCTAATTTAGTTGTAATTTTACATGCAATTTCATTATTAAAATCATTTGTTTCACTAACAAAAAGGTTATCGACATTAGGATGTATATCACTATAGATATGATTGTTTCGATACGTGATTATTCGAGGATAAGTAATTAATCCAATCCAGTTTTCATCATCTGGTGCAGGCATCCGCATCCAGGCAACATAAATTCTACGACCATCTTCATCAATTGTTGATTGTGGAGCGTAAAGATCCAAACCATAATCTAAATAATTTAATGGACCAGTAATTTCTAACTTACAATTTTCATGATCAAAATTAATAGTTGTAATTCGACCATGTGATGGGTAACCATCTTTATTAGTTCGTTCTGGAGACATAATTAAAATATCCTGACCATCAACATTAAATATATCTGGACACTCCCACATATCACCGTATTTAAGACCACGATAATTATTTACATATTTCCAATCTTTACCATCGGTAGAATTATAAAATAACAATTGACCATTGTAATTATTTGTTTCATCTAAATACTTACTTGCAAGAACCATATAATATTTATTGTCATGATACCAGACTTTTGGATCACGGGTGTGAGTAGGATGTCCGATTTGACCTTCTTTAAAAACAGGGATAATCATTTTTTTACTATTTAGATTATCGAATTTAAACCCATCTTCACTAATGATCATACTCTGACTTGATAAAAATTCATCACCGGTAAGAGTAGTATGGATATTTTCAGGATTTGTTTTAGTATATCTTACTGAAGTATAATAAATATACATTTTACCATCTATTTTAATGCTTGAACCAGAAAAACAACCATTAGCGTCAAAGTTTTTGCTTGGGTATAAAGCAATTCCTAAATCTTGCCAATTAATTAAGTCTTTACTTATCGCATGACCCCAGTGCATTGTTCCCCAACGGTTTTCATAGGGAAAATATTGATAAAATAAATGGTAATTACCTCGATAGTAGATAAAACCATTAGGATCATTGATCCAATGTTTAGGGGCTGTTAAATGATATTTTGGATGCATAAGTTCCTCCTTTTTATATAATATTTTCAGTTTTTATTTTACTATAGATAAAAAATAATTTAAATCTTATCTTTAATATTACAAAAAAATTACTGACTATATTATAAAATTAAAATGAATTTTAATACGTCGATATTATCATGATAATAATTTTATGTTGACTAATAATCCGTTTTGTAGTATTCTATAACTATACTAAGAATTGTATACATGTATGAAGTGATACAATTTGGAAGAAGGGGGATAAAAATGAAGAAATTTTTAGCAGTTCTTGCTAGTCTAGCAATGATGGTTTCACTAACAGGCTGTGGTGGTGGAAGCGATGAAAATGTTTTCTACTATGCTCTAGATACTGAAGCTAGTTCACTAGATTCTACAGTAGCTACTGACGGGGCATCATTTACTGCAATTCATCAATTTATTGATGGTTTAACTTGCCGTGGTGAAGATGGTGAAATTACTAAAGCTTTAGCTGAAGATTATAGTACTAGTGAAGATGGTCTTACTTGGACTTTTAAAATTAGAGATGATGCTAATTGGGAAAATGGAGACCCAGTTACAGCAAATGATTTTGTTTACGCTTGGACAAGATTACTTAAAAATGGTGGCGAATATTCATCAATGTTTGGACCAGATGGTGCCAACATCGTAAACGCTACAGCTATTATGGAAGGTACTATGGAAGCCGACCAATTAGGTGTAAGCGCAGTTAATGATAAAACTTTAGAAATCCATTTAGTTACTCCATGTACATTCTTCTTAGAATTAATGAACTTTGCGGTATTCTATCCACAAAATCAAGCATTTGTCGAAAAAGTTGGGGAAGATAAATATGCAACTTCTGCAGATAACTTATTATCTTGTGGAGCTTTCAAAGTAACAGATTATCAACAAGGTTCTCGTATTACTTATGAAAAGAATGAAGAATATTATGATGCAGATTCAGTACAGTTAGATGGTGTGGAAATTTATCAAGCAGTTGAATCTGATACAGGTACAATGGGATTTGAAAATGGTGATTATGACTTTGTACCAATTAGTTTTGAAATGGTAGATAAATATACAGATTCAGATGCTTACTACACTTACCAACAAGGATATATGCACTTTATCATGTTCAATTATCAAAATGAACAATTACAAAACATTAACTTACGTCGTGCTATTTCATTAGCAATTGATCGTAATGATTTTGCAAAGAACGTCTTAAAAGATGGTTCAGTTGCTGCTCAAGGTTTTGTACCTAGTAATTTAACAGAAAATTCTGATGGAACTGATTTCCGTGATGCTTCTGGAAATTATTTAAGCTATGATTTAACACAAGCTCAACAATATTTAGATGCTGCTTTACAAGAATTAGGAGTTTCTGAAATCACATTAGAATTATTATATGGTAACAATGAAGCACCTAACGATACTTGTGCAGAATATTTGGAAAGTGCTTTAAGTAAATTAAATGGCTTAAAGATTGAAATGAAAGTAGAAACAAAAACTGCTCGACTTGATGATATGACAAATGGTAATTTTGATCTTGCAGTAACTCGTTGGGGACCAGATTTTGCCGATCCAACAACATATTTAACATTATATAACTCTACAAATAGTAATAATGATGGTAAATATTCAAATCCTGAATTTGATGCTATTTTAGAGCAAATCACTAATGAAAACGATGCTAATGCTCGTTGGCAATTAATGATTCAAGCTGAAAAAATGTTAATGGATGATTGTGCTATGGTACCTATCTTTGAAAAAGGTGGTACAGCTTTAATGAATACAGATTATGAAGGTTTAGTAATTAGAGTAACTGGACCAAACGTATTAAAATACGTTCATAAAGCTAAGTAATAAATAAAAAAGTAGGTAGAAACACATTATAAATTTATCTATAATGTGTTTCTTTATTAAAGGAGGAAAAAGATATGGATAAAGCAATGACTAAATATATAGCTAAGCGATTAGCCATTTCTCTAATAACTCTGTTTGTTATTATCATTGTATTGTTTGTGATGATCAGATCACTACCCGGTACTCCTTTTAATTCAGAAAGGATGACAGATGCCCAGCTTGCTGCGGCTAATGCTAAATATGGTTTTGATCAGCCGTTATTAGTACAATTTGTTATGTATTTAAAAGATATGGTAACTGGGGATTTTGGTATTTCATTTACATTATATAAAAATGTGTCAGTTGCTTCTTTAGTAGGTAATGCTGCTAAAATTTCATTTATTTATGGTATTGCAGCTTGTATTTTTGGTACTTTAGTAGGAATGCTTTTAGGTGTTATTGCTGCATTAAAAAAGAATACAATCTGGGATACTTTAACTACTACGATTTCAGTATTAGGGGTTTCTATTCCATCATTCGTTTTTGCGTTATTGATGGTTATGATTTTTGCTTATGAATTGAAAATTTTACCACTCCAATATAGTAATCGAAATCCGTTTTTTAGTTCGATACTGCCGGTTTTAGCCTTGTCTATGAGTGTTATTGCCAATGTGGCTAGGTTTACAAGAACCGAGATGATTTCGGTGTTAAATAGTGATTATATCACTTTAGCTAAGGCTAAAGGGTTAGATGGTAGAACTTTAATTTTAAAACATGCTTTAAGAAATGGGTTAATTCCAGTAATTACAATTTTAGGACCTATCTTAGTTAACTTGATGACTGGGACAATGGTCGTTGAACAGATTTGCGGGGTACCTGGTTTAGGTAAATTGTTGATCAATGGTATTTCAGCAAATGACTATGATATTGTTTTAGCATGTGCATTCTTATATGCAGTTATGTATATAGTAATTGTTTTTGTTATTGACGTTTCTTATGGATTGATCGATCCAAGAATTCGTTTAGGAAGGGGGTAAGCTATAATGACTGAAAAATATGAATTTTTAGCTGATGATTTTGAATTTGTTAGTGAAAATAAAGATGATATTAAAGACGTCGTTATGCCAGCTAAACCTTTTTGGAAAGATTCAATAGGACGTTTTATTAAAAATAAAGGATCAGTAATTGGAATAATCTTTATTGCTGTATATATTCTTTTAGCAATAGTTGTACCAATGATAAGCAGCTGGGATTATGCGACAATTGATACATCACTTGCTAATATTGAGCCTAATGCAACGCATCTTTTTGGTACTGATAACTTCGGACGTGATTTATTTGTACGTTTGTGGCGTGGTGCTCGTGTTTCATTGATGATTGCTTTTTTAGCAGTATTTATTGATGTTATTGTGGGAATGACTTATGGTTTAATTTCTGGATATTTTGGTGGTAAAGTCGATATGATTTTACAAAGAATTCAAGAAGTTTTAAACTCAATTCCAACATTAGTAGTTTTAACATTATTATTAACAGTAATGAAATCATCATTATTCACGATTGTAATTGCATTGTCATTTACTGAGTGGATACCGATGTCACGAATTACTAGAGCTCAGGTTCTAAAAGTAAAAGAAGATGAATTTGTTTTAGCTTCAAGAACACTAGGAGCTTCAAATTTCTTTATCATTTTTAAAGAAATTTTACCAAATATTATTAATCAGTTAATTATCATGTGTATGATGACAGTTCCAAATGCGATTTTCTATGAAGCATATTTATCATTTGTTGGATTAGGATTACCAGTTCCAGAAGCTTCACTTGGAACATTGATAAATGATGGTTTTGAATTCTTCTTGATCTATCCTTATCAAATGTTAATTCCTGCTGTTGCCTTAGCAATCTTGATGTTATGCTTCAACTTAGTTGCTGATGGACTTCGTGATGCATTAGATCCAACGATGAAGGAGATGTAATGATGGAAGCAAGTAAAAAAAGAGAAAGAATTTTAAAAGTTAGAGATTTGCATATCTCTTTTAAAACAGATTCCGGTAAAGTAAATGCAATTCGTGGTGTGGATCTTGATTTATATAAGGGTGAAACAATAGCTATTGTTGGTGAATCTGGTTCAGGTAAAAGTGTTACTACAAAAGCTATTTTAGGTATTTTAGCAAACAATGGTACTATTGACAGTGGTTCAATTGAATATGTCTGGTATGATGAATATACTGGTGAACGTCAAGAACGTGATATTGTTCAAATGAGCGAGCGAGAAATGCAAAAAGAAATTCGTGGTCGTAAAATTGCCATGGTATTCCAAGATCCAATGACTTCATTGAATCCAACAATGACAATTGGAAAACAAATTATGGAACCAATGATTTATCACTATAAACGTTCTAAAGAAGAAGCGTATGCTAAAGCAATTGAATTATTAGAATTAGTTGGTATCACTGATGCCCAAAAGAGAATGAAAAACTATCCGCATCAATTATCAGGAGGGATGCGTCAAAGAGTTGTTATTGCTATTGCTCTTTCATGTGATCCTTATGTATTGATTTGTGATGAACCAACAACTGCGCTTGATGTTACCATTCAAGCAAAAATCCTAGAATTAATTAAAGAAATCCAAACTAAAAAGGATTTATCAGTAATTTATATTACTCATGACTTAGGTGTTGTTGCAAAAGTAGCGGATTTTGTTAATGTTATGTATGCTGGTAAAATAGTTGAACAAGGAACTATTGATGAAATATTCTATGATCCACGTCATCCATATACATGGGGATTATTATCATCGATGCCAGATCTAGATACAAATGATGATGTTTTATATACAATTCCTGGAACACCACCAAACTTAGCTTATGAAATAGTTGGGGATGCTTTTGCTCCTCGTAATCCATATGCTTTAAATATTGATTTACGATTAGAACCACCGATGTTCGATGTACCTGGTTCAAAAACTCATAAAGTAGCCAGCTGGCTAATGCATGAAAAAGCACCAAAGGTAGAAATGCCAGAATCATTGAAAAAAAGGTTAGAAAAAATGAAAGTTGAGGGACTGTAAGATGGAAACAAGAGAACCTGTATTAGAAGTTGAAAACTTAAAACAATACTTTCGAATCAATCGTAAATTTACAGTTAAAGCAGTCAACGGTATTTCTTTTAAAATTTATCCAGGGGAAACATATGGTTTAGTAGGCGAATCTGGTTCTGGAAAATCAACTACAGGTCGGAGTATTATTAGATTATATAAGCCAACTGATGGTAAAGTACTATTTAAAGGTAAAGATATTTCTGGTAAGATGTCTAAAAATGATTTGAGATTATTAAGAACTAAGATGCAGATGATTTTTCAAGATCCAATGGCTTGTTTAAATCCTCGTAAAAAGGTTTTAGATATAATTGCTGAAGGTTTAGATATCCACCACTTGTATAAAACTACTGAAGAAAGAAATCAAAAAGTATATGAAATTTTGGAACTGGTTGGGTTATCTAAAGAACATGCTAGTCGTTATCCGCATCAATTTTCTGGTGGACAACGGCAAAGAATCGGGATTGCTCGAGCATTAATTATGGATCCTGATTTAGTTATTGCTGATGAAGCTATCTCTGCTTTAGATGTTTCAATTCAAGCTCAAGTGGTAAACTTGATGAAGAAAATTCAAAAAGAAACTAATACTGCTTATTTATTCATCGCTCATGATTTGAGTATGGTTAAATATATTTCGGATCATATTGGTGTTTTACATTTAGGGCACTTAGTAGAAACAGGAACTACTGATGAAATTTTCAATAATCCGATTCATCCATATACTAAATCATTATTAAGTGCAATTCCTATTCCTAATCCAAGGGTAGAAAAAACACGTACTTCAATCAGTTATGATTATGATAATAATGATATTGATTATGAAAAAGGAACTGAACATTTAGTTGAAGGAACTCATATGGTTTTAGCAACTGATGAAGAATTTGAAGAATGGACAAAACGGGTTTAGTTATTAGAATGCCTCGATCAAATTAAAAGATTAAATAATCAAAATTGTATTCCTACTAGTTTACTAGTAGGAATATTTTTTTATTTAGTAATTATATTGATTGCTCATTTTTCCAAATAAAAATCTCCTAGTAAATAGTATTTGCTTTTACTTTTTTCTAGGAGATTATCAAATTAAACTTAAGTTATACAATAAAGATTAAGGAATTAAGATATTAAGAGCTTGAGGAACAACTTCGATAGTAACTGGCAATGGTGAACCTTCTTCACCATCAATATCAATTACTAACTCTTGTTTAGTACTGATAGTAATTTTTTTGGCTTGAGTATAAAAAATAAACGGACTTTTAGCGTGTTTATGCAACAAATAATCTTTAGATAAAGCCATTAAATCAGTAACTGAACATTTTTTTATAATAATTAAATCCAATAAACCATCTTGAACATCGGCATAAGGAATAATACGATCAAAGCCACCCACGCGATTAGTATTACTAACCATAAACATTTTTGCTTCAAACTCTTTAGTTTCGTAATTGTCAATAACGACTTTTAAATCAATATTAGTGTTTAACTGACTTGGTAAATTAGCAATTCCATTAATGTAATATGCTAACGGACCTAATCTTTTTTTATCTGCTTTGCTAACGGTAAAAGAAACATCGCTAAACATTCCCCCTGCAGCAACATTCATAAAATAACGATCATTAATTTTACCAACATCTAAGCATAATGTTTTAAATTGTTTGATCATGGCACATACTTTATCAACCTGATTAGGAAGATTTAAGTAATTAGCAAAATCATTTACTGTTCCAGCTGCCAAAATACAAAGTGGAATTTTCTTGTTGGTGCTTACCATACCGCTAACAACTTCGTTAATGGTGCCATCACCACCGACAACAATGATAAAATCATAATTTTTTTCATCGACATTTAATACATGATTGTAAGCATCATCTTTTTTCTGGGTATAAAAGACATCAATGTGATTTACTAATTGTTGTAAAATCAGTTGACCGGTAAGTTTATCTAGTGAATTTTGAATTGTTCTTTGACCAGAAGAAGGATTAATAATTAATAAACAACGTTTCATTTAGTTATTCTTTTATTAATTCTTTTAAAACTTCTACTGCTTGTTTCATCATTGTCAAGGAAACAAATTCAAAAGGACCATGGAAATTAGCACCACCAGTTCCGATATTAGGACAAGGTAGTCCCATAAAAGTTAAACGAGCTCCATCAGTACCACCACGAATTGGAGTTGCCTGGGCCTTGATGCCTACTTTAGTCATTGCTTGATTTAAATTATCAATAATATAATAATTATCTTTAATTATCTTTGCCATATTAAGATATGATTCCTGAATATCTAATTTTACTAATTCATAACCATATTTTTCATCAAGATATGTTTTGATTCGTTTAAAATCAGCAATTTGTTTTTGAGCAATATCGTAGTCGTGGTTACGGATGATATATTCCATTGTTGCTTTTTGGCAACCACCTTCTAAATGATGAAGATGATTAAAACCATCGTAATTATCAGTGTAATATGGTTTCATTTGTTCTGGTAACATATTTTCAAATTCAATTGCAACATTAATGGCACTAACCATTTTATTTTTAGCATCACCAGGATGAATTGATTTTCCAGTAATTTCTACCTTTGCGCTATAAGCATTGAAGTTTTCATAATTATATTCTTCAATATCACCACCATCTAAAGTATAAGCATATTGAGCGTTAAATTTTTTAACATCAAAGTTATCAGGTCCCCGACCAACTTCTTCATCAGGCGTAAAAGCTATTTTTATATCATTATGTTTAACTTCAGGATGTTCGTATAAATAATTAGCTAAATCCATAATGATTGCAACACCAGCTTTATCATCAGCACCTAATAATGTCGTACCATCAGTAGTGATTAAATCATGACCAATCATTTTATTTAAAATATTAAATTTATCAGGATCTAGTGTTAATCCTAATTCTTTGTTAATAGTAATGATTGAACCATCATAATTAGTTATTTTTTGTGGTTTTATGTTTGTACCACTAGCATCAGGTGAGGTATCCATGTGGGCGATAAAACCAATGACATCACCTTGACCACCATTGCCTTTAATAGTTCCATAAACGATTCCATACTCATCTAAATGGGCATCACTAATACCAATTTCCAACATTTCTTTAACTAGTTCTTTTCCTAGTTCTAATTGTTTTAAAGTTGATGGGGTAGTATTTGAGTATTCATCTGATTGTGTATCAAAACTTACATATTTTAAAAATCTTTCTTCAATATTCATTTTTAGTACTTCTCCCTTATTTGATATTTAATAATAATTATACTCATAAATTGATTTTTTAACAATGTTTAGATTTTTTTTATATATAAATTTGATGAGAAGTGGTAGTTTTAAAAGAAAAGTTAATTTTTTTTAAAATATTATTTTAAGTTGTATTCTGATATTGTTGTATACAAATAAGTGGAAATAAATGATTATTTTAGGATTTTAATAAAATATGTGGAATAAAATTGTGTTTTATAGTAAAGGTTATGTAAAATTCAAGTAATTTTTGTGGGATATTGTCGCAATTAAAGGTTGACAAGAAAAAAATTTTTTATTACACTAGAAAAAGGCAATATCATATTTGATTGCTTAAAAAAAGGAAGGGGAATAGATATGAAACTAAAAAAACTAGTTGCCTTAGCATTAACAGCAACTATGTTGGTTGGTTGCGGTGGCGGATCTGGTTCTAGCGATGAAAATGCTATTAGTATCGATTTGACACAAGAACCACCACAAATGAATTCGATTCTGACTTCAAGTACAGGATCAGGAAACGTATTAAGACATTGTATGGAAGGTTTGGTTTCATTAGATGAAAATAATGAACCTGTTCCAGGAATGGCTGAAAGCTGGGACGTAAGTGCAGATTACAGAACTGTAACTTTCCATTTAAGAAAAGGAGCTAAATGGTCTTCTGGTGAAGAAGTAACTGCAAAAGACTTCGTATTTGCCTTAGATCAATTATTTACTACTTCTAATGCAGCACCTTATTCTGGTAGTTGGGCACCTAGAATCGTAGGAGCTGAAGATTATATGGCAGCAACTGAAAAACTTGCTGAAGCTGAATCTGCATTATCTAAAGCTAAAAAAGATAAAGGAGATACATCATCAGCAGAAGCAGCTGTAGCAGCAGCAGAAGCAGAAGTTGCAAGAGTACACGAATCAATCGGTTATAAAGCTGTAGATGATTATACTTTAACATTTAATTTAACTGGACCTTATGAATATTTTGTTGCTTTAACAGCATTCTATAATTTCTTACCTGTTAATGAAGAAGAATTCAACAAATTAGGTGGAGTTGAATCATATGCTACTGAAGCAGATAAAATGGTTTATAACGGACCATTCGTTATTACAGATTGGACTCATGAAGATTCAATCGTTCTTGAAAAGAATCCAGATTACTGGGATGCTGATTCTATTAAATTAGATAAAATCACATTCAGAATGATCAAAGATTCAAATACTCGTTTAAATGAATATCAAGCAGGTTCAATCGATGTTATTGAATTAACTGGAGATCAAGTACAAGATTTACAAAAAGAAGATCAATATAAAGACTTAATTAAAGAATTTGATGATGGTTCAAACTTCTATTTACAATATAATGTAACTAGACCTGGTTTAAACAATGCTAATATTCGTAAAGCAATCACTTATGCAGTAGATGCTCAACAATTTATTGATAGTATTGTTAAAAATGGTTCAACTGTAGCAAACTCATTTACACCACCTGCAATTAATAATGGTGAATTTACAGCTTCAGTTGGAGATGTTTATCATCGTGATAGTGTTGATCCAAAAGCTTTATTAGAACAAGGATTAGCTGAAACTGGATTAAATGTTGATGATTTAAAATTCACAATGATCGCTGATGATACTGATTCAGCTAAAACTTATGCTGCTTTCGTTCAAGAACAAGTTAAATCTAAATTAGGTGTAACTATTGAAGTTAAAGCAGAAACTTATAAAGCACGTATTAATGATATGAACAATCATAACTTTGATATCGTATTCGCTGGATGGGGACCTGATTATAACGACCCAATGACTTTCTTAGATTTATTTGTTACTGGAGCTGGAAATAACTCTGGATTATATAGCAATCCAACTTATGATAGTTTAGTAGAACAAGCAAATGCAGAAGCTGATCAAACTAGACGTAATGAATTAATGGTTCAAATCGAACAAATTCTAGCTCAAGATTGCCCAATCGGTTATGTATATAATAGAAAGAAAAGTTATATTACTTCTGAAAGAGTAAAAGGATTAGTACGTACTGCATTCTCTGATATTGATGCAAGACATGCTAGTGTAAAATAATTAATTGATTAAAGTTTGTGTGCAAAATTGTTTAAGTGGGCTGTATGTATCCATACAGCCCGCATATGTTTATTACTTAAATTTTTAAAGGATGTGAATTTATGGCGAAATATATAGCTAAAAGAATTTTTTACGCACTAATTACAATCTTTGTATTAATTTCCCTAACCTTTTTAATGATGCATTTATTACCGGGTGAACCATTTTTAGGTGATAAAGCGATGTCTGAAGCCACAAAGCAAGCAATGCGTGTAAAATATGGCTTAGATCAGCCGGTACTAACGCAATATATTAACTATATTGGTAGTGTATTACATGGTGATTTAGGAACTTCTATTACTTCAAATCGCCCTGTATCTACAATTATTATGGAATCATTCCCAATTTCATTTGATTTAGGTGTTCGTGCTATTATTTTAGCAGTTGTATTTGGAATTGGTTTGGGATCATTAGCTGCGATCAAACGTGGTCGAAAAGCTGATACATTTGCTATGTTAGTTGCAGTTATTGGTGTTTCTGTACCAAGTTTCATTATTGCTGCCTTATTGCAATTCTTTATTGCTTTAAAATTAGGTCAATCTTTAGGAACGTACATATTTCCAGTCAGTGGCTGGACAACGTTTGCTTCTAAGATTTTACCGCCAATTGCCTTATCATTTGGTTCAATGGCAACCATTTCTCGATTAATGCGTACAAGTATGTTAGATGTTTTAAGTTCGGATTATATTAAAACAGCTAAAGCAAAAGGATTATCACAAAAATTAATTGTTTGGCGTCATGCTATTCGTAATGCTGTTATGCCAGTTATCACTGTATTAGGTCCAATTACTGCTAGTGTACTTACTGGGGCTTTTGTTGTTGAAAAAGTCTTTGTAATTCCTGGCTTAGGACAGTTCTTTGTTAACTGTGTAACTCAATTAGATTATCCGATGATTTGTGGTAGTACAATTTTCTATGGCGTATTTTTAATTATTGCAACATTAATTGTTGATATCTTATACGGTGTAATCGACCCAAGAATCAAAATTCAAGGAGGTAAGAAATAATGGATATGAAAAAAAATCAAGATTTAATTGATGAAAATATTGCAGCCGATGAATTTGAATGGGTTGGTCAAGATAAAGATGCAATGAATGCAATCTCTCGTGAAAGTATTAGTTTCTGGAAAGATTCATTGAGACGTTTAAAGCAAACAAAATCTGCATTAGTGTTTTTAACTATCTTAATCATTATTACTTTGTGTGCAATTTTTATTCCAATGTTCTATCCAATTGAACAATCAGTTCAACATTATGATTGTATGAATTTAGGGATGTTTTCTTCTTGTAACGAAGGTGGATTTATGCATATCTTTGGTACTGATTCATTAGGTAGAGATATCTTTATTCGTATTTGGGAAGGAGGACGTGTTTCTCTTACAATTGCCTATTCTGCAATCGCTATTGACTGTGTAGTTGGTGTTATCTATGGTGGTATTGCTGGATACTTTGGTGGTATGGTTGATAATGTTATGATGCGTATCGTTGAAATCGTAACTGGTATTCCATATATCTTAGTTGTTATCTTGTTTATGATGGTTATGTCTCCTGGGATTGGAACATTAATTATCGCTTATGCTATTACTGGTTGGGTTAGTATGGCTCGTCTGGTTCGTGGACAAGTTATTCAATTAAAAGAACAAGAATTTGTTGTTGCTTCACAAACCATGGGTGCTTCAACAAAAAGAATTATTTTGAAACATTTAGTACCTAATTTACTTTCTATTATTATTATTCAATTAACATTAGAGATTCCTTCTGCAATCTTTACAGAAGCATTCTTGTCATTTATTGGTTTAGGTGTACCTATTCCAAATTCATCTTGGGGTACTCTTGCAAACGATGGTATTCAAGTATTTAGAAATTACCCAACACAATTGCTTATCCCAGCATTCTTTATTAGTATTACAATGTTAAGTTTCAACTTATTAGGGGATAAATTAAGAGATGCATTTGACCCTAAATTAAGGAGGTAATTAAATGGCTAAAAATGTTTTAAATATAAAAGATTTATATGTATCATTTGATACATATGCAGGTGAAGTCCAAGCAGTGCGTGGGGTTTCTTACCATGTTGATGAAGGAGAAGTTTTAGGAGTAGTAGGTGAATCAGGATGTGGTAAATCAGTAACTGCTCAAACTATTATGAAATTAAATCCAATGCCACCTGCAAAAATCAAATCTGGAGAAATTACTCTAGATGGTATTGATATTATCGCTACATCTGAAGATAAGATGCAAGAAATTCGTGGTAAGGAAGTTAGTATGATTTTCCAAGACCCAATGACATGTTTGAATCCAACAATGAAAGTTGGTCGTCAAATTACCGAAGCAATTAAGCATCACCAAAAATTATCTAAAGAAGAAGCTGAAAAAAGATCAATTGAAATGTTGAAATTAGTGCAAATTCCAAACCCAGAAGAAAGAGCACAACAATATCCTCATGAGTTTTCAGGAGGAATGAGACAAAGAGCGATGATCGCGATGGCTTTATCTTGTAATCCAAAATTATTGATTGCCGATGAACCAACAACAGCGTTAGACGTTACAATCCAAGCGCAAATTATTGATTTATTAGGTGATATTCGTAAAAAAACTGGTACAGCAATTATTTTGATTACTCATGACTTAGGAGTTGTAGCTTCATTAGTTGATCGTGTTGCTGTTATGTATGCTGGTAAAATCGTTGAGACTGCAAAAGTAAATGATATCTTTAAAAATGCAGCTCATCCATATACAAAAGCACTTTTAAGTAGTTTACCTTCTCATGATACTTCAAAAGAAGATAAATTAACATCTATTCCAGGAACACCACCTGATTTGATCAAACCTCCAGTTGGTTGTGGTTTTGCAAGCAGATGTGAAAAATGTATGAAAATTTGTAAAGCAAAACAACCACCTGTATTTGATTTAGGTGATGGTCACAGTGCATCTTGCTGGTTATTACATAAAGATTGCCCTCAAGGAGGTAATAAATAATGGCAGATAATATTTTAGTTAAAGTAGATAATGTTTCTAAACATTTCCATACTGCTGGTGGAGTAGTAAAAGCTGTTAATAATGTTTCTTTTGAAATCGCTAAAGGTGAAACAGTAGGTTTAGTAGGTGAATCAGGATGTGGTAAGTCAACTTTAGGACGTACTCTTATGGGAATCTATCAACCAACTGAAGGTAAAATTTATTTTAATACCGAAGAAATTAATATTAAAAAAGCTAAAGATCGTTATAAATACGCTAAAAAAGCTCAAATGATCTTTCAAGATCCATATGCTTCATTAAATCCACGTATGACAGTAGGAAGTATTATTTCTGAAGGTATGGAAATTCACAACATGTATACTCCAGAAAAGAGAAAAGAACGTGTTGGTGAATTATTAGACTTAGTTGGGTTAAATAAAGAATATGCTAACCGTTTCCCACATGAATTCTCAGGTGGACAACGTCAAAGAATTGGAATTGCTCGTGCTCTTGCAATTGAACCAGAGTTTTTAATCTGTGATGAACCAATTTCAGCATTAGATGTTTCAATTCAATCACAAATCATTAACTTGTTAATTGATTTACAAAAAAGATTAGGATTAACATATTTATTTATTGCCCACGATTTGGACATTGTGAGATATATTTCTGATCGTATTGTTGTAATGTATCTTGGACATGTTGTGGAAATTGGTGAAAGTGATGAAGTTTATTCAAATGCATTACACCCATATTCACAAGCATTATTATCAGCAGTACCTATTCCAGATCCAGAATTAGAACGTGAAAAGAAAAGAATTATCCTTGAAGGTGATATTCCAAGTCCAATTAATTTACCTAAAGGATGTCCTTTTGCAGGTCGTTGTCATTATGCAAAACCTGAATGTAGTGAATCTATGCCTGAATTAAAAGAAGTTTCTGCTGGTCATTTTGTGGCTTGTCATAACATAAATAAATAAGATATTGTTTTTAAATAAGCAATATCTTTTTTTTTGCAAATAAAAAAGCAGCGAACTGCTTTTAATGATTATTATTTACTATTTTTTAATAAATGATTAAATAGTTGTTTAGAGTTTTTGTATTTTGGTGAGATTATCATATTTAACTTACCATCTAAAAATTTATTACTTTCATGATCTTTTTCACGAATATCTAAACAGACTAATTGTTTTTTTTGCTTTAATAAAGTTGCTTTTTTAATGATACGGACATTAACTCCTTCAAGATAACGATTACTATTTAATACTTTTTCATAAGCCTGTTTTTCATTTAAAAAGTCACCAAGATATTCATTTTCATCAAAATACCGTTTTAACATCGGACCAGCAATTGGTTCTTGATTTTCATTGTAGACAAGATAAAAGTTACCATTAGTATCTTCAACAAATACAAATAAATAAGCTAGAAAATCATATTTATTACGATTTAAAATAAAATATGTTATTGCTATAACAAATAAAAAAGCAATCAAATAACTAACTATATATGGAAATGGAGCAAATAACATCAATAAAGTAAGTAAAATAATTGTTAAAGCGACGATAATAATTATATGAGGAATTTTAATACCAGACATAATATTTGGCTCATCATATAGCCTTAAATCATAAGTGTAAATTTCTTCTATTTCAACAGGTGATTTTTCTAAATAATATAATGATTTCATATAATACTCCCTTTACTATTTTTATATAAAGTATATACTTTTAGTCTATTTTTCGCAACTAACATTTTAATATCTTTCGAAGTTTAATTTAGTTTATATTCTATTTAATTTAGTGTATAATGATGTCCTGTACTTGGATTGTAAAATAAAAGGAGTGAATTAGATGGCAAAATATTATGCAGTAAAAAAAGGACACAAACCTGGTATTTATACTAGCTGGGATGAGTGTAAAAAACAGGTAGAAAAGTTTAGTGGAGCTGTTTATAAGTCTTTTACATCATTAGAGGATGCTAAAAACTTTATCAAATTAGAGGAAGAAAAAATAGTTGATTATGGCTTGATTGCTTATGTTGATGGTAGCTATAATATTAAAACTAAAGAATATGGATTCGGCTGTATTTTAATTGAAGGGCAAAAAGTCATTAAGGAATTATCAGGAAAAGGAGATAAAGAAGCTTTAGTATCAATGCGTAATGTTGCCGGTGAAATTTTAGGTAGTTTAGCTGCGATGAAATTTGCTTTAGAAAATGGCTATCCAGGAGTTTGTATATATTATGATTATGAAGGAATCGAAAAATGGGCTAATGGACTTTGGCGTGCTAATAAGATTGGAACACAGAATTATCAAAAACTAGTCAATGAATATCGAAAAAAAATCAATATTTCATTTATAAAGGTATTAGCTCATAGTGGTGACTTTTTTAATGAACGTGCTGATAAATTAGCTAAAAAGGCGGTGGGAATCAATGGCTAAAAAAATTAAGTTGACTAAAAGAAAAAAACGCTATTTAGCTAAAAGCTGGTTAGGGCTATTAGTTTTAGCAATTATTGCGGGTTATAATTTTTATCAAGATCATAAAACAATTAAGCCTGGAGAACGCTTCGAAGTTACTTTAAATGAATGTATTGATGGTGATACAGCCTGGTTTGATGTTGATGGCAAAAATACTAAGGTTCGTTTTTTATACATCGATACCCCTGAATCTACTAATCAGATTGAAGCTTATGGAAAAGAGGCGAGTGAATATACTAAAAATGAATTAACTACTGCTAAAACTATTGAGTTAGAATTAAACAATGATGGTGATCAAACTGATAAGTATAATCGATTATTGGCATGGGTTTTTGTTGATGGTGAATTATTACAAGAAAAACTAGCTCGTGAAGGTTTAGTGGAAAAATTTTATGACTACGGTTATGATTATACATATAAACAAAAAATAATTGCTGCTGATAATCAGGCTAAAGAGGAACATTTAGGAATTTATAATAAATAAAAAGAACTGAAATAATTAACAGTTCTTTTTATTATTTTTTATTTTTCTTTTTTGCTCTTCTATTGCAAAAATAGGCAATACCAATAGTAATTACAGCAACAATTGGTAAGATCCAAAGGAAATTTGAATTAATATAACGATAATCTCCTGACCAGATTGAAGTCCATTCACCAATCTTTTTAATTAAAATGGCAATTGCATAAGAAGTTGTAACTACTTGTACTGCTCCAACAATAAACTTAATTATTTTTGGGAATACTTCTGCAAATAGAATTAGTGAGATAATACATACTGCACTAATAAAACAGTTTATTACAAAATACATAGCGATTCTCCTTTTATAAGTACCTAAATAAAATACCATAAAATGATAAGAAATGCAATATCAACTACATATTATCAAATAAATATGCTAAGATATAATCATTAGGGGGTTATTAATCGTGAAACTATTAACAATTTGTATTCCTTGTTATAATGCAATAAATTATATGCATAAAGCATTAGGATCTTGTTTATTATTAAAAAATGAATTAGAGGTCATTGTTATTGACAAAAATTCAACTGATGATACATATCTAGCAGCATTAGAGTACCAAAGAGACTATCCAGATACATTTAAAGTAATTAAAAATACAAATAATGAAGATGATATAAAATTAGCTTACCAGCATGCTACTGGTTTATATTTTAAATTATTGAATAGTTATGACTGGCTTGATCGCGCCTCATTAGTTAGAGTTATTGAAACTATCAATGATGTTATCCGAGTTCAAGCTAATTTAGATGTAATTGTGACGGATTATTGTTATCATTATGGCAAGAAACCACAAAAAGTTAATTACCATAAATTATTGCCAACAGATAAGATATTTGGCTGGCATGAAATTAAACGTTTTAAAAAGAATCAATATTTATTAAGTCCAGCTTTAATTTTAAAAACACAAATAGTAAAAAACATTATTGATCATTTTTCAATGGACACTAGTTTCCATATGGAAATGTTAGCTTATGCACCACTTCCATATATTAGATCTTTTTGTTATATCGATATGCCACTATATTGTTTCGGTAGAGATCCTTTTAGATGGGTTAAAAATAATTCTTTAAAAAGTGATGAATTGTTGAAGGTAGCTCGATTATACTATGATTATTTTGATATTTATAGTTTACGTTCACGTAAACAACGTAATTATATGATTAAATATCTGGCGATGGTTAGTTTAGTAGTTTCTATTTTGTTATGTAAAGAAAACAGTGAGGAAAGTATGCAGGCTAGAGAAGACATGTGGAATTATTTAAAATATACTAATGCTCGCTTGTATAATGATTTAAAAGGTACTTTATATGGTAAGTTATCAATTGTTGATGGACAGCTTCCAAATAAGGTTATTAGCAAAGGTTATGAGCTTATCGCTAAGGTTTATGGGCGCTAATTGTATACATATTTATGATTTTACCTTTATAATTTAGGAAATAGCTAAATATAGATAAAAAAATTAGATTTTTTCAATATTTATGTTGACATTTTTTAAATGATAGATATAATCTATATATAAATCAGAAATGGTTTATAGGTAGGGGAAGAAAGATACACACTATAATAGTATCTAATAATCATAGACAGAACTCATGGGGGATGGGCTCTGTTTTATTTTTGCCTAAAAGAAATGTATTTTAAAACATAAATATATACTATATTAGTTGCAATATTTTAAAAATATCAGTATAGTAACTAGAAGGAGTGAAAATTATGAAGAATAAAAGTTTGATAAAAAAGGTTATTGAAACTGATCCAGCTGCTCGATATGCCTTGAATGTAATCATTAATTATCCAGGAGTCCATGCGATGTTTTGTTATCGTATTAATCATTTTCTGTGGACTAAATTGCATTTAAAACTATTAGCTCGCTTATTAAGTCAGGTTGCTAGATTTTTAACAGGAATTGAAATTCATCCAGGAGCAACAATTGGAAAACGGTTATTTATTGATCATGGTATGGGAGTTGTAATTGGTGAAACAACGATTATTGGTGATGATTGTGTTTTATATCAAGGGGTAACTTTAGGTGGAGTAGGTACTGGTGAACATAAAGTAAAGCGTCATCCAACATTATTGAATAATGTTATGGTATCAGCAGGTGCTAAGGTTATTGGTGATGTAACAGTTGGTAATAATTCTATTGTCGGGGCACAGACAGTTGTTTTAAAAGATGTTCCTGATAATTGTACGGTTGTTGGTGTTCCAGCGTTTATAGTTAAAGAAAATGGTATCAAAGTTAAAAAAGAATTATAGACGTTATCTATTTTTAATACCATTAGTTTTATTTATCGCTGATTATTTATTGATCGTTAATGGCTGGATGAAAATAATTGATCAGTTTGTTTTTGAATCATTGCGTTTTTTTGCTAGTGATCAATTAAAAGAAATTTTTAAAATTATCACCAACTTAGGTAGCTTTTGGGGAATTTTAATTGTAATCTTCTTAGTTTTTTTGGTTAATAGAAAAGTAAGTTATATTTGTTTAGGTGCTTCGATAATCCAAACATCTTTAAACAGAGTGATTAAAGCAATTGTTAGACGCCCTAGACCAAATGTAGATGTTTTTATTAGAGAGAGTAATTTTAGTTTTCCTAGTGGACATGCTATGGCTATTACGTGTTTGTATGGTTTATTAATATATTATTTATATAAAAGTGAAATAAGATATCGAAAATTATTAATAGTCATTTGTGTTTTAATAATTGTTTTAGTATCATTAAGCAGAGTATATTTAGGAGTACATTATTTTAGTGATATTATTGGTGGTATTTTGTTATCATCAAGTTTAGTTTTATATATTAGTGATATTCCCTCTTGTCAGGCATAAGGTTATGATAAGAGGTTTTTTATGTTTTAATATCTAGAACAAAATGAAGAAATGTCTAAAAAAATGTGATATAATATTACTACTGATTTAAGGAGAAAGGTTAGCGATGCAAAAATTTAATTTAAAACAATATAGTAGTTTTTTAATACTAGGTATTCTTTTTATAGTTTTATTTAAGGTGTTTGATCCGTCATGGTTTTCAACTATCTTAAATGCTTTTTATCCAGTAATTATTGGAGCTGTACTTGCTTATTTTTTAGATCCAATAGTTAAAATAATTGCACGCTTATTAAATAAAAGTCAAAATAGTTTTTTGATAAAACATCAACGAGTAATCAGTGTTTTAATTGTATTTATTGGGTTAATTTTGTTGTTGATACTATTATTAAACTGGTTGATTCCTACTATGATGGGTTATGTAGTGGAGTTAATTAGTAATATTGATACATATGTTCTAAATTTTGAAAATACGATTAGAAGCACTTTTGAAGATGAAAAAGTAGTTAATTTTATTATAATGGCTGCTGATAAATTTGGTGATTCGATAAAAGTATTATCAACTAATGATTATGTAGAAATGATTGCTTTTGCTGGTAAAACAGGTAGTACGTTATTAACAATATTAATGGGTTTGATTTTTTGTCCATATATTTTAGTAGAAACAAAGAAATTATTAAATATTTTTGATCGCTTGATGTTGTGTTTTATTAGTGAACGAAAACTAGCATTAATTCATGAATATGCTTATAAATCGCATCAGATTTTTGGTAGTTTTGTTTATGGAAAGTTTATTGATTCATTAATTATTGGAATAATTGCTTTAATTGGATTTGGATTAATGGATTTACCGTTCTTTCCATTATTGGCTTTTGTAATTTTCATAACTAATATTATTCCATATTTTGGACCGTTTATCGGGGGAATTCCAGTTACATTTGTTGTATTTTTAATCGATGGTTTAATGACTGGAATTGCAACAGGATTATTCATCTTTGTTTTACAACAATTTGACGGTTTATTACTTGGCCCTTATATATTAGGTGATACGGTTGGTATTTCTCCATTTTGGATTATTACTTCAATAACTGTTTTTGGTAGTTTATTTGGTTTTTTTGGAATGTTTTTGGGAGTACCAATGATTTGTGTAATTAGAATGTTTTTTGATGATTTTGTAGCTTATCGAAAAAAGAAAAAAGCTACTTAACCTTTGCATTAGCAAAGGTTATTTTTGTATAAAAAAAGGGGCTGTAACGACCTATAGAGAAAAAAAGTAGTAAAAAACGCAAAAATGTACGAGGAATCGTACATTTTTTTGGTATAATTGAAATATGAAAACTAATAAATTATACAAG
>NZ_NFLA01000039.1:0-27479 GCF_002160675.1 Erysipelatoclostridium sp. An15 | reverse complement strand
CCTGTATTTGAATACAGAAGATTCTATCAAAAAAGATAACCTTAGGATAGTTTTTCATTGCCGAAACTGGTAATTATTATACCAACCTTTTTGGTTATCTTTATTTTACTATTAACACTCAGATTATTGCAAGATTGAGAAATTTTAGATTCTCAAGCATAGAGGAAGCAAATGAATGTATATTGGTGGAACTGGATAAAATCAACAGAAAACCATTTCAAAAACGAGAATACAGCAGAAGCTTTGTTTATTTAAATGAGGAGCTTCCCTATCTAAGATCACTTCCGGAGTTTCCCTATGAATTTGCTGAATGGAAGAAAGCTATTGTCAACTATAACTACCATATCAGCTTCGAAAAAAATTTCTATTCTGTCCCCTATAGATTTCTACGAGAAAAGGTAGATGTGCGTGTTTCTAGAAAGATGATTGAAATTTATCATCATGGTTCTAGAATCGCCAGCCATCCTAGATTGAATGGGGTAGTCAATCAATACTCTACAATGGAAGATCACATGCCTGACCATCATAAGCTTTATACTGAATGGAATGGTGAGAGATTTAAAAAATGGGCTGAAAGAATAGGCCCATTCACCTGCAGAATCATTACTCAAAATCTTGAAAGTGTTAAAATTGAGGAACAAATGTACCAAAGATGTATGTCAATTTTAAAACTTAGTGATAGATATCCATCGGATCTGATAGAAGAAGTATCAGAATCTATACTTGAAAAGCGAGTGACCTGCAGCTACAAGAATTTTAAATCATATCTTGATTATCTACAAGATAGAAATAATAAACTAGCAGAAGAAAAAGAAAACAATGAAGGTGCACTGTTAAGAGGTGCAGATTATTACGGAGGTAAAAAATGATTAATCAAACATACGAAAAGTTATTAAGCTTAAAATTACATAAAATGGCTGAAATCTACAAGGAACAGTGTAACAGTCAAGCTTTCAAGGAACTTTCGTTTGATGAAAGATTGGCATTCATGGTTGATGAAGAAGTCAATGACAAATATAATAATCTTGTCACGGGTATACAAAGAAGATCAAAAATAAAAATGATGAACGCAACGCTGGAAGATATACAATATTACCCTGACCGAGAGCTTGACAAGGAACTCATCATGAAACTATCAACATGCAGTTATATTGATGATCATATCAATGTCATTGTCATTGGTGCAACTGGAAGTGGAAAGACATATATTGTTTCGGCATTAGGAAATGCCGCATGCAAGAAAGCAAAAGTTGTAAAGTATATAAGATTGCCGGATTTATTGTTTGAATTGGATCAGGCAAGACGAAATGGAAAATATAAGCCAAAATTAAGATTATATGCAAGAGCTGAAGTTCTTATTATTGATGAATTTTTACTTAATCCAACAACTCAGGAACAACAGGGCGATATCCTTGAACTGTTGGAATTAAGATATGATAGTCATACAACAATTATTGCTTCACAATTCACACCAGATGGATGGCATAAAAATCTAGGTGGAGGAGCAATAGCTGATGCCATACTTGATAGAATAGTATCATCTTCGTATACCATTCATATAAAGGGCGACAAATCAATGAGAGCACGAAAAAAGAATTAATAAAAAAATGTCACTATGGTCAAATCTATAGTGACTATTTTTATCATCACACTAGTGTGATGACGTCATCAAATGAGTGAAACGCTGTCATCTTTTTAGTGAAATACTCATAAATATTCAAATGAATTTTTAGAATATTTTATGTCAAAATCAAGAGAACATTTATATGTTGATGGCATTATTAGTTGCCCTTATGTCGAAGAAAACAAATTAAAAGATATTTTAATATTAGTACCTAAAAAAGATATTGCAGTCACAAATTAAATAAAGAAATGGAGAGATGAAAATGAAATTAATTTATACACGAAATGGAGATTATTTATTTCCAAACTTAACTATAAAAAATCAAAGTACTAATGGAATAAACAAATATGGATATTTAAGATTACGCTATTTGAAAGAAAATAAAAAAGCACTTTATACCACACTTTTAATGACTAATGAACTTACTAATCATCTTATTTCAGTCAGTAAAAATAGTGAAGATAGATTACAAATATTAATGGAAAATTACAAAAATTCAGATAAAAAACTATCTGAAAAAAATAAAGAGATTAATCATATAAAATGGTCAAAACTTATGAACAATTACAAAAATAAGGCTGAAGAAATTATATTAAATGATCTTGTTTTTATATAAACAGAGGTTAAAAAAGAGGAAAAAATTATAAAAATAATTTGATCCTCTTTTTATATTTTATTTAATGTGGGAGTAATTTTATTGTCTAGCCAGCACTGAATTTATACTCCCGTATAAATTCTACTATGGGAAATCCCAAACCCTTATATTAAAAAATAAAATTAATTATAAAAAAAGAGCCTATCATTTCTGATAAGCCCATAAATTGTCTGCTTAATAAATTGTAATTTTAGTGAATAGTAACTTAATTTTCTTTTTTATTAAACATATGGCGTACTTTATCTATTCGATTATTTGGTCTACGTGATTGAATAACTGGTTCACAAGTAGCAATTTGATAATCTTTTAATTCTGTCAAAAAAACTGCTTGCCCATTTGTATATAGAGTTAAAGTATTACGATATTCATTAATACAACGTACAGGAATATGTCCTGTAAAAATAACTTCATCATTTTTTGATTGACTTGTTTCAATTATTGCACAATGTTTTTGTGCATCTTTATATGCACGAGAAAAGTATCCCTCTGGTGTAAAAAGTATAAACGAAAGATATGGCTCTAATAATTGCGTTCCCGCTTTTTTCAATGTTTGTTCAAGTACAATTGGGGCAAGAAAGCGAAAATCCGAGGGAGTACTAACAGGGCTATAATAAACACCATATTCAAAACATATTTTACAATCTGTCACTTTCCAACCATACAATCCTTGCTCCAGTCCATAATTAATACCTTCTCTTACTGCATTTTGAAAACTTTGATTTAAATAACCGAGTGAAACTTTGCTTTCGTACTGTATTCCAGTGCCAATTGGAAGTGGAGTTATTGATAATCCAATTGATGCCCAAAATGGATTTGGTGGTACTTCAATATGAATAGTATAATCTGCCTTTTGTAATGGCTTTTCCAAATAAATTACGGTTGGATCTTCGATTCTTATGTTTATGTGATATTTTTCAATCAACAGAGAACAGATAACTTCTAACTGCACTGTTCCTAAAAAAGAAATGATGATTTCATGTGTTATCGTATCAACATAATAACGTAAAAGAGGATCAGTATCTGCAATTTCTGTAAGAGCATCCAATAATTTTTCTCTCTCTTCTATTTTTATCGGTTCAATTCTTGTTCGTAGTATTGGTACAGTCTTGTCATTCCATACATTGCATGGCAAAATCTTTTCATTTCCTATAATATCGTTCAATCTTAATGTATTGTTAGGTATAATAAAAATATCTCCAGAACAAACTATTTTTGTCTGTATCATTTCCCCATTTGAAGGAATATATATTTCTGTAAGTTTCATTTTCTTTTTTTCTGGCAACATAATTGTATCTCGTAAGTGTAATGTTCCACTATAAAGACGCAAATAAACTAATCTTTGCTTATGGTCTGTATATTCAATTTTAAAAACTCTTCCACATAGTTCTGAATCATTCTCATTCATTTCAGAACAAAAAAGATTTGAAATAGCTTCGATAAGTTGTTGAGTCCCTATATTATTTCTAGCACTTCCATGGTATATAGGAAACAACGAACCTTTTTTAACACACCTATATTCTTCATACATTAATTCTTGTATAGTCAATTTTTCTCCTACAATATATTTTTCTAAAAGTTTATCATTTTTGGAAATTACAGGATCCCAATCATCTAAATCAATGATATTTTTAATTGATATTTCTGGAGTTAATGTTACATTTTGCATAACAATAATATCATTTGAAAGTTTTTCTTTGATATTTTGATAAATATTATTTAAGTTAATTCCATCCTGATCTATTTTATTTATAAAAATAATTGTTGGTATATTCATTTTTTGAAGTGCATGGAATAGTATTCGGGTTTGTGCTTGTACACCATCTTTAGCAGAAATTACTAAAATTGCTCCATCAAGAACAGATAAGGAACGATACACTTCTGTTATAAAATCTGTATGTCCAGGAGTATCTACAATATTGATTTTGTAGTCATTCCAATTAAAAGAAGTAACTGCTGCCTGAATTGTGATTCCACGCTGACGTTCTAAAAACATAGTATCTGTCCTTGTTGTTCCCTTATCTACACTGCCTAATTCTAAAATTGCTCCACTTGTATAAAGCAGACTTTCCGTTAAGGTCGTCTTTCCTGCATCTACATGAGCAAGAATACCAATGTTGATTATTTTCATGGAATTTCCCTCCCTACAAATTTATCTTTTAACTTAAAATCAATATTTGCTAATTTTGTTCTTTTAAACTATTCTCAAAATCAATTATCCACTTTTCTAATGTTTCTACTAATGCTAATTGTTGTTTGAACATTTGTTTTCCAACATTAGGAATATGTTGTCTATGAGAACGTCTTTCATTTAGTAATTCTTTTAATTCTAATATCTTTGATTTTATATTAGAAACAAGAATCTGTTTTTGTTCATCATCTACTAAATCTAAATTCGTGATAATAACATTAAAATCCAAATATAGACTAACATCAGAATTTGAAATATCATTCATAAGTTTATTAAAATAATCATTACCTTTGTTAGTAATAGTATATATTGCTTTATCTGGCATATTTCCCTCTTTCTCTTTATGGCTAACAATATATTCTTTTGATTCTAATTGTAATACTTTCTTATAAATAGACTGTTCACTAATTTTTACCCATCTTGGTATATTACGATATTCTATATTTTTTTTAATATCATAAGCACTTTGTGATTTTTGTTTAATAAGTCCTAATAATACCAAATCTATATTTGACATAATCTCTACTCCTTACTTAATATAATCTGTAACGCCAAGTCTATTTCCAAATGGATCTTCAAACTCGACTGCATTACCAGTTCCAATTTTAAAAGGCTCACTCAAAAATTTTATATCATTATTCAACATTTCTTTATAGAAGATTGCAACATCTTCTACTTCAAACCATATTGTAGGCTTTAAATTCTCAAATTTATTTTTGTCTTTTAAAATTATTGCAGGTTCTTCATTTCCAATATTATAAGCAACCATTCCCTTATCAGAGAAATCAAATTTCTTTTTTAACCCCAATATTTCCTCATAGTATCTTTTTGCTTCTTCCATATTATCTACAGGAAGAAAATAATTGTCATAATTTTTCATATATTTAATGTCCTCCTTTCTACTATAAACTACACTACTATATTTTATAGTAGTTATCGTTAAAAGTCAATATATAATAAAAAAATAGATTAGTTGCACTGAACTAATTTATTTGTATAACTGCCTGTCGTACAAAAAAGACTGTCATTACTGACAATCTTTTTGGTAAATTACTATTTATCATCTTAATTTCACCAGTAATTTTATAATAATATTATATCATTTTATTTTATTTTTTTATATAGTTCTACAAAAATTATTTTTATTTATCTGGACGGAGATATTTGTTTTTCATATCAACTATTAGTTCATCTAATTTATCTATATTTCCATTGAAATTTAATAATAATTCATATATAATATTCTTAGAAAGAGAACATAGTTCGTAACTTGTATGCTATTCGCTCCATTAAATAAGTAACTTACAAACATTGTGTTTGTAAGTTTTTTTATTTTATATACCATTATCATTTAATTCAATAAAACAATGTCTATTACCATTTGATTCGATTACTTTTAATAAATCAGTAAAAGATAAATAAATCGTAGCTGTATTAATATTAGGATGAATACCAATTTTTATCATCTTTTCAATTTCTTTATCAATTATAACATCAACAATTTTATCATGGTCATTTAATATCCCCAACGGGCTAACAGCACCCTTTTTCAAACCTAAATACTTATTTAAATCTTCTTCACTTGCAAAAGTTAAGCGTCGTGATTTAAGAACTTTTCTTAATTTTTTTAAATCGAGCTGTTGATCATTTTTTAATAAAACAAGATAATAATGTTGTTTTTTATCATCAGTTAAAAATAAATTTTTTAGTACAAAACTAATATCAATTTCATTAATTTGATTAATTTCATTAATTGTATAAACCGGTTTATGTTTTATTAACTGGTAATCAATATTTAAATTATCTAATCTAGTTAAAACCTTTTCAATCACTTCCATAACAATACCTCTTTTAAATCATAACTAAATAGTAACATTATATCTTTTGATGTCAATGTTCTAACCAGGCTATTCGTGGTAATTTTACATAATTATTTAATAAATCAATAGCTATAATAAGTCGTTGTCTTTCATAATCAATATTTTGATACATTAATAACAGTTTCTTTTTAATCTGCAAATCATTACAATCCTCGTTTATCGCTAGAGCCATAAATTCACTTGGAAACAATAAACGAGCATATAAATATATTATTTCATTACTACTAAGATTTCCCTTTTTAATATAATTATCTAATTGTTCGATACCAATTATTCCCTTTTTATAACTGCTTGCAAGATCTTTTATTCGCGAAGCAAAAATAAGATTATTTGGATTACACAAATCCTCATAACAATCATTAAAATAAAAGTGTTCAACTCCTAAATGAAATACTTCTTCATTAATCATATTTAAAATACTTATCGCGGTTTCCCCTAATCCTTGATAATAATAAAACAAGATAATAAAATGTTCAAAATGACTAATTCTTGAAGCATAATTGCCCAGTTTACTTTTAGCTTGATCTAAAATTGTACACCAGCTCTCTTTTATTTTTATAATTTCAATCGTTTTATTAATCGATTGTAAAGATAGATTAATAAAACTATCAAGAAGATACTCTTCTATTTGATAAGTATACAACATGTAATCCATAGAAATTGGATGATTAAAACAATTCATTACTACCTGAAATCCATTCAACCCTAGAGCATTAACATAATAAGGATAATAATTAGTAAAATTATTAACTTGATTAAAATAATATAATTGTCCTTGATATTCAAAATAATCACTTTCTTTATCTAAAGAAACTTGATAAAAACGTTGCAAGATATCTAGTTTTGATACCAATTTGGCACCTCACCTTCTATTACTTCCATCACAAGTGGATAATCATATTTATGTGAAAATTCTTCATTATAAAAGGGAAATAACACCATCAATCTAATTTTAATAACTATCTTTAACGAAACCATAACATGATTAACACCATAGTTTTCTATATTTTCCTCAACTGTACTAGTAATAGCACTAATAGTTTTATATTTAAGATTTATCTTTGGTCCAACATTAGCCAAAAAAGGATTATCAGTTAAAAGACCTAGTCTGATAGTTGCAATTACCCCACCATTATCGCTCATTTGCTGCAATTTATTTTGATAAAACGAATTATCTTCTTTTTGATAGGTGCCTGCTTCAATTGAATAAAAAAGATCTTCTAACTGATTTACTAATTTTGCTCCAAGACTTGAAGCATAGTTAGTATTAAAATTAATAGCGACGATTTCATCACCATTACGGCTTATCGCAATTAAATCATCATGTTCTAATTCTACTGGAAATGGTGTATTATTGATGATCATCTGACAAAAACGATTAACTTCTTTACTGGCAATTGTTTTTAACGCTGGCGTAATACTAATACAAACTAATTGAACTATAATTGCCAAGACTATTATTATAATCAATGATATATATCGTTTTTTCATTTAATCACCAGTATATTATACTATGATCAACTAAAAATTATGTCTAGAAGCTATCATCTTATAAAACTGGATAATAATACTAGGTAAAGTCGCAAAAATAAAAATCATTGCTAATTGTCTCAACGTTAATTCACTAATAGAAAAAAATGAATGAAAATTAGGTGAAATAAGAATCCAGATTAAAAGAAGTCCTCCCATTAAAAATGCCAGTAAACTATAATAATTTAACGGTAATTTAATTAGTGGTAAATCACTACGACAATTAAAACCATGTAACAATCGCGCTAAACATAGAGTGCCAAAAGCCATTGACGAAGCAGTTAATTCATTATTTCGAAGTCCCATAAAATAACTCAACATCGTAAAAATACTAATGATTAAACCTTCAAAGCCAACTTGTAAAATTGTTTCTTTATTTAATAACGATTTATTGATATTCCGTGGTTTTTGTTTTAGAATTTCCTCATTTCCTTTTTCCATCCCAATTGCAATTGCTGGCAATGAATCAGTTATTAAATTAATAAATAGTAGATGAACCGGTAAAAAAGGTGTCGGTAAGATTAAAAATGAAGTTACTAATACACAGATAATCGCTGATAAATTACCCGATAATAGATAAATAATTGCATTTTTTATATTAGTATAAACAATTCTCCCCGTCATTATTGCTTTAACGATAGTAGCAAAATTATCATCAGTTAAAACCATACTTGCTCCATCTTTAGCAACTTCACTTCCTGTAATCCCCATTGCTACCCCTACATCGCTTTGTTTTAAAGCCGGAGCGTCATTTACCCCATCACCGGTCATAGCAACAACCTTCCCACTTTTTTGCCATGCTTTAACAATTCTAATCTTATGTTCAGGAGCAACACGGGCATAAATAGAAATTTGTGGTAAATAAGCATATAGCTGATTATCAGTCATTTTATCTAATTGTTTACCATCGAGACATTTATCGCCAGGTTTATATATTCCAATTTGCATAGCAATACTACAAGCTGTCGTGGCATGATCCCCAGTAATCATAATCGGTTTTATTCCAGCATTAATACAATCTTGAACTGCTTGAAAACTTTCAGGCCGTGGTGGATCTATTAACGCCACTAAGCCGATAAAAACTAAATCGTATTCATCTTGAATCGTCAAAGTATTACGATAAAATTTTTTGTAAGCAAAACCTAAGACTCTTTTACCCTCACTAGCTAAAAAATCATTTTGCTCTAAAATTTTCTTTTTATCTTGATTAGTTAAAATCTCTTTATAGCCATCATTTAAAATAGTTTTGCAACGATTTAATAAAACATCAGGTGCTCCTTTAGTATATAAATGATTATTTGAAGCAACACTCATTAATTTTCGTGATGAATCAAAAGGAAGTTCTAAACGACGCTTTGTTTTTAGATCATAATCATGGTTAAAACAATAGTTATGATACGCTTCTAACAAAGCAATTTCTGTAGGATCACCAATATTTTTACCATTTGAAATTGATGCATTATTACAGATTGCAAAAGACTTCAATAAAATATTATGATTATATTCACGATGATTCAACTCACTAATTTTAATTCTTCGATCACGAGTATATATATCAGTAGCTTCCATTTTATTCTGTGTTAATGTACCTGTTTTATCTGAACAAATAACCGATATACACCCTAAACTTTCTACCGCATTTAAATTCTTTATAATCGCATTTTCTTGAGCCATTTTTTGCGTAGAGATGGATAATACAATCGTTACAATTGATCCTAAGGCCTCAGGAATAGCTGCCACAGCTAAAGCAACAGCCACCATTAAGGCATCTAATAATTGTTCTTTAGCAAATAAAACATCCATCACCAAAACAAAAATACAAATAACTATGATCCCAATTGATAATCTTAATGAAAATTCATCTAAAGACTTTTGTAAAGGCGTTTTTCTTTGCTTAGTTTCATTAAGCATAGTTGCTATTTTACCAATCTGGGTATTCATTCCTATTTTAGTTACAACATAGCTGCCACTTCCATTTGTAACTAAGCTACCCGAAAAGACCATATTATTCATATCAGCAATCGAACATTCATGGTGTAAAGGTAACGTTTGTTTTTCGACACTTTCTGATTCTCCGGTTAACGCACTTTCATTTATCATTAAGTTATTAGCTTCTATTAAACGACCGTCACCTGAAATTACATCGCCTGCTACAATAACAACAATATCGCCTATTGTTAACTCATTTGCTAGTATTTCCATTTTCTTTCCTGAACGGATTACTTTAACTTTAGGAATTGATAATTCTTTTAAGCTATTAAGTGATTTTTGCGCTTTTACGCTTTGAATAGTCCCTAATATTGCATTTATAGTAATTACTACAATAATTACTAACGTACTTTCAATTTCGCCAGTAAACGCTGATATCAAAGCCGCAACAATTAAAATAATTACTAAAAGATCTTTAAACTGATCAATAAATATTGAAAACACACTCGGTTGTTTACTTGCAACAATTTCATTTTTACCATGTTTCTGCATTCTAATTAACGCTTCTTTTGAATTAAGACCCTGATCATTTACTGATAATTCATGTTGTACTTGACTAAAAGTTTTTTGATAAGCTTCCATTATATCCTCCTCACTATATCCTTAAATTAAAATATATAAAAAAGAAAATAAAAAAAATGTTAAAATTTAATGCTATCACTAAATTTTAACATTTATAAAACTTATCTTTTTTTAATAAAAGAACGAATCATCCTTATGAATACATCACCAGAAATGAAATAAGCAAAAATAACAGCAAACACAATATTAACAATCCATAATTTCAAATCAATAGATAAAGCTAAAAGCATTGAAATCACAAAAACAATAATTGTTAAAGTAGTCAATCGTTTATTAATTCGAAGCCGACAAAAACGGCGATTTAAATCAATAAAACGATACCCCGCTAAAAATAAGTTAGCAATCAAAGTAGAAATTACGGCAGCTTGAACTCCAATAATATTAATAAAAACAACATTAATAATAATATTGATTGCTGCTGAAATTGTAGTAGTAACTGCCATATTTTTAGCACTCTTTACAGCCACATAAATACTACCAAAAAACTGTGAAAAGCAATAGAAATACATCGCTAAAATCAAAGTTGGTGTATATAAATAAGCACTCTCTAAAGATTCATTACGATTTAAGATCATGAAAAGAAATGGCGAAACAGCTAGTAACAATATTGATCCCGCTGAAACAATACAAAACAACATTTTAAACATTCGATTATAGTATTGAGCACTATCAGGATCGTTAACACTTCTTGTTGCTGAATCTGTCCATGCTAAGTTAAAAGCTGGATATAAAATAGTAACGATTGAAGGAATCTTATTTGCTAATGCATAGATACCATTGGCACTAGCTCCTAAAAAGATATTAATGATCCAACGATCTGATAATTGATTAATATACCAAGATACCTGATTAGGAATAAATGGTAAGGCATAGCTTAACATTTTAGACGCAAATCCAAAATCTATATATTTAAAACGAATATATTTGAAAACATTACAAACACATAATACATATAAAAAGCCAACAACATCAGCAGCAACTAAAGCAATTAATACCCCGATATATCCTGTTTTTAACCACAATAAACAGATTGATACAACAATAAAGTTTACAAAAACTACTAATGCTGCTAAAAAAGAATATTCTTTATATTTTGAAAATGCTCTTAAAACAAATCTAGAAGTAGTTGCAATAATTTCAATCCAAATATAACCGATTATAAAAAGTTTCAATGGACCTTCAAACATATTAATTGGAACAAACAAGCATATTATTGCTGCTAAAATCATCATTATAAAGATAATTAAATAGCCATTAGTAATCGTTTTTCGTTGTTCTTCTTCACTTTTAGCATCAACCAAAAATCGAAATAGTGCTTGTTCTAATTGTAATGTACATAGTGGTACAATAAAATTTAAGATTGTTGATGTAACTAAATCAATTTGCCCATATTGAGCACCAGTAGTACTACTCGTAATTATAGGCGTCGTTAATAAATTAATAATTCGTGGTAAAAAAGTTCCCACAGCCATTATTAGTGTATTTTTGATCAAACTCTTTTCTCTCGACATATTTTCACCCTACTTTTATATTTACCATTGTTAAAAAACAACTACATACCATATTATAACAAAATCGTTTCTATTTTTCATCAATAATTGTACTAATTGGTAAATCAAAGGGTTCTACCGGTAACAATGGTACTTTTTGAAAACTAAAAGCCAAACCTATTATCTTGCCTTTATAGTCTGATAAATAACGATCATAATAGCCACCTCCATAGCCTAAACGATTATTAAAACAATCGTAAGCAACAATGGGTACGATCATTAAATCAATTTGATCTTTACTTATAAAATGATGATTATCAGGTTCTAAGATTTTCATATAATTAGGCTTTAATTCATCAAAAGATTTAATTTGATAAAAATTCATCTCTTTATCTTCAATTTTAGGAACACAAATATTTTTATTACTTAGCATCTCTTTAATTAAAGAAATTGTATTGACTTCATTACGAAATGAAACATAAATACCAATAGTTTTAGCTTTGATAAAATCAGGATGTTGTTTTAACTTACTAATAATAAAATTAGATTTAGTAGTGTAATTTACACTATCTAAATCTAATCTTGCTTTTATCATTTGTTTTCTTAAACTAGATTTATCCAATTCCCTTATCTCCAAAATCCAATTTAATTAAACGATTCAATTCAACAGCATATTCCATTGGTAATTCACGAGAGAATGGTTCAATGAAGCCCATAATAATCATATCCATCGCTTCTTCTTTTGTTAATCCACGACTCATCAAATAAAATAACTGTTCTTCAGAAATCTTAGAAACCGTTGCCTCATGTTCAATAATTGAATCATTGTTACGCATCCAGTTTACCGGTACTGTATCACTAGTTGACATCTCATCTAATATCAAAGTATCACATTCTACTTTACTTTTAGAATTATAAGCATTTTTACCATGTTGTACCATTCCACGATAATTAACCTTTCCACCTTGACGAGATACCGATTTAGAAACAATACTACTTGATGTATTTGGTGCTAAATGAATCATCTTAGATCCTGAATCCATGATTTGATCATTTGCAGCTACTGCAATAGTAATACATGAGCCCTTAGCTCCTTCTTCCATTAAAACACAAGTAGGATATTTCATCGTTACAGCGCTACCAATATTTCCATCTACCCACTCCATTGAACCATTTTTATAAACTTTAGCTCTTTGGGTAACAAGGTTTAAAATATTGTTAGACCAATTTTGAATCGTTGTATAACGACATTTTGCCCCTTCACCAACAATGATTTCAACTACACCTGCATGTAGTGAATCTTTTGAATAATTTGGTGCTGTACATCCTTCAACATAATGAATATCGGCACCTTTATCAACGATTATTAAAGTTCTTTCAAATTGAGCCATTCTTTCAGCATTAATTCTAAAATATGACTGTAATGGTTTATCTAATTTAACTCCTGGTGGTACATAAATAAATGAACCTCCAGACCAAACGGCACCATTTAATGCCGAAAACTTATTGTCATTGTAAGGAATAACTGTATCAAAATATTTTCTAAACAATTCTGGATATTCTCTAAGACCACTATCAATATCCAAGAAAATAACACCTTTTTCAGTTACTTCTTTTAACATGTTATGATAAACAACTTCAGATTCATATTGAGTACTAACTCCAGAAAGATATTTTTGCTCTGCTTCAGGAATCCCAAGTTTTTGGAAAGTTTCTTTAATTGTATCTGGTACATCTTCCCAATCATTGGCCTGTTTATCACTTGGACGAATATAATATGTATATTCATCAAAGTTTACACGACTCAAATCAACACCCCAGGTTGGCATTGGTTTTTCCATAAAACAACGATATGATTTTAAACGATATTCAAGCATCCATTCAGGTTCATTTTTTATTTGAGAAATTTCTCTAATAATATCTTCATTTAAACCCTTTGGTGTTTTAAAAACAGAAACATCGCCATCATTAAAACCATAAGCATAATCTTGATCAGGAATTTCTTTTTTTATATCATCCATATAATTCCTCCTACTTTTGATCAAGGATCTGTTTTATTCCTGTCCATCCTAAAGTTGCACATTTAATTCGATTAGCTTGTCGATGTGTATTCATAAAAGCAATCGCTTCTTCAAGAATTTCAGGATCATAATCCTTTTCATAAATCATGTTATAATAATTTTCAATAATTACATTTGCTTCTTCTATTGTTTTACCAATTAAAAGCTCACTCATGATTGATGTACTTGCTGTACAGATTGCACAAGCTTCTCCATCAAAACGGATATCTTTAATCACTCCATCTTCAACCAATGCTTGAACATCGATATTATCGATACAAGTTTCAGAATCCATGTTAACACTATCATATTTTTTATCATCTACTAAACCGTGATTACGAGGGTTTTCATAATGATCCATAATAATTTCTCGCATCATCATACTATCCAAAGAAGGCATATAAAAAGTCATCTCCTTTCTTACACACTTCAATAAATTGATCAATTTCATCAAAAGTATTGTAAAAATAAAATGATACTCTTAATGTTTGCGACACATTTAAAAATTCGTCTAATATTTTAGCACAATGTTGTCCCGCTCTTACTGCAATACCATATGTATTAAATAAAGAAGCAGCATCCTGGCTGAAAACTCCTTTAATATTAAAGGCAATTGCTCCTTGACCATTAGGATTATATATTTCTAAATTATCAAGCTCTTGCATTTTTTTAATAGCATAAGCTCGTAATTTCAACTCTTGTTCATGGATATTGTCCATCCCAATTTGCATCAAATATTCAATTGCTGCTCCAAGTCCGATTACCCCTTCAATATTAGGAGTGCCAGCTTCAAATTTAGTCGGTGCATTTTTTAATTTAACAGATCCACAACTATTATATCTTGAATTGCTGCCCCCACCTAAACGAGTAGGACTAGTTTCTTGTAATAAATCATATTTACCATATAAAATTCCTACACCAGTTGGTCCGCACATTTTATGACCTGAAAATGCTAAAAAATCAACATCTAGATCTTTTACATCAACACTTTGATGAGGTACACTTTGAGCCCCATCAACGCATACGATTATCCCGCGATCATGAGCTAGTTTGCAAATTTCTTTAATAGGACCATCATATCCTAAAACATTTGTAACTTGAGCAATAGAAATAATCTTTGTTTTATCTGTAATTGCTTTTTTTACATTTTCAATTGTCAAACGGCCTTCGTTATCTAAATCAATATAATTAATAACACTGCCTGTTTGTTGGCAAACCTCAAACCATGGTAAAGTATTTGAGGCATGCTCAGCTACAGTTAATAAAACTTCGTCGTCTTTTTGTAAATGTAACGCTCCATATCCAAAAGCTACTAAATTCAAACTATCAGTTGAACCATAAGTATAAACAACTTCCTTACGATCACAGTTAATTAATTTTGCAACTAAATCACGGGTATGCTCAAAACGGGTATCGACATCATGAGATAAATCATAATCACCACGATGAGCATTACCAGAATAATTAGTTAAATAATCGCAAACAGCATCAATTACACACTGTGGTTTTAAAGTTGTTGCTCCGTTATCAAAATATATAAGTGGTTTTCCATGCATTGTTGTTCCATTGAGCATCGGAAAATCTTGTCTTATTTTTTCAACATCAAGCATTAAAGACCCACCTTCTCCATTAAAGTTTGACTAAATATATCTTTCAATTCATCATTATCGATAAATTCTAATACTGGGATAAAATATCCATAAGTAACCAAATGCATAGCTTCTTGTCTACTTAAACCTCTAGATTGTAAGTAGTATAAATGGTTTTCATCAATTTTACCAACACTAGCACCATGACTAGCTTTAACATCATATTCATCAATATATAAATATGGATTAGCTTTAGCATTACATTTTTCATCAAAAACAATAATCTTATTTGTTTGATGGCTATTTGATTGATGGTTACCTTTATGAATCGTTCCAATTCCATCAATAACTAAACTAGCTGCATCTTTAACAACACCATAGTTATCCATGATTCCTGTTGTATAACAAGCATCATGACTAATTGCAATAGTTACATGCTTTTGTTCATCTTTTTTTGCTAAAGAAGCAAGTCTAACTGTTGCTTTTGCTTCAGGTTCATTTAATGAATAGTTGATATCTAAATCAACATTACTATTAGATAATTCTACGTATGCACATCTAATATCCGCATTTTTAGCTACTGCTACATCTTCAGATATTTTTGTTTTGATGTTATCAATACTTTGATTATCTACATATCTTAATAATTTACTGTTTTCATAAATACTAATTTTTTTATTTAAAACAGCATCTGTTTTAATATCATATATTTCAATCAGTTCTAATTCACCATTAATATTTAAATCAAACTGATATTCACCTTCTTGATCAATCAGATAAACAATTTGTAATGAAACTGCTTGTTTTACAGTTACGTTATTTTTTTCAAAAATAATATCATCATTACAAACTTGACTTTCTATTGTGCCATTATGAAATACTAAATAATTGTTAATAGTTTTTAACTGATTCATTATTTAGATTTAATTCTTTCTTTATTGGCACAGTTTTCAAGTAAAATTGGTTTCTTTTCTTCTTCACCAGCTATTTCTACTCCCAATTTTTTTACCCATTCATATCCTTCTTGATCAATCTTTTCAATAACTTCTTTTCCACCACTTAAAATAATTTTTCCATTTACAATTACATGAACATGTGTAGGTGGAACTAGCTCAAATAAACGTTCATAGTGAGATACCATGATACATCCAAAGTCATCACTTTGCATATCATTAATTGCTTTAGCAACAATTTTTAAAGCATCTACATCTAATCCAGAATCAATTTCATCTAACAACGCAAACTTAGGTTGCAATAATTTCATCTGTAAAATTTCATTACGTTTTTTTTCGCCACCAGAAAAACCTTCATTCAAATAACGATGTGCTAGATTTTCATCCATATGTAATTCATCAATGTTTTTTTCCAACATTCTAATAAATTTAAACAACGATACTGGTTTTTCTTGATGAGCATTAACAGCTGCTCTTAAAAAATCTGAAGTTTTAACTCCAGGAATTTCTTGAGGATATTGCATTCCTAAAAATAATCCTGCCTTACTGCGTTCATCTACGCTCATTTCTAATACGTTTTTATCGTCTATGTATATACTTCCTTGAGTAACTGTATATCTAGGATGTCCCATAATAGTTGATAACAGTGTTGATTTACCATTACCATTAGGCCCCATAATCGCATGAGTTTCACCAGTGTTAACAACTAAATCGATACCTTTTAATATTTCTTTTTCACCAATACTTACATGCAAATTTTCTATTTTTAAAGTTGACATACTTAAGCCCCTTTCTATCTTCAATAATTCTACTAGATAACTTTACAAAAAACAAATAAAATGATAAATAATAATAATAAAAAATTATTTCTTTTCTAAAATAGAAATCCAATTCAATTTATATTATAGCCAAAATGTGGTATATTTATATTAATGGGGGTGTAAAAATGGAATTTCTTAAAGAATTATTTAAAATAATTTCTTCAAAAAAAATCACCCATACTTTATTAAATTTGATGATAGTTTTAGTAATCGTACTTTTATTTATGAATACTAGTGAGTTGTGGTATGGTATTTTATCTGTAATATGGCTTGTATCAAAACCATTTATTATCGGCTTTGCCTTTGCATATGTTTTAAATCCTGTTATCAATTATGTTGAAAAATATGTTGTAAAAAGAGGAATAGCTGTATTCATGGTTTATTTAGCTTCTTTTGCTATATTAAGTTTATTAATTTCACTAGCAATACCATTAATTTCTGAAAGTATCTCGGAAATGTTTCCAGCATTCTATTCAGGATTGAGTGAAATCGGTGATTTTGTAAAAGAGAATTTCAATTATGATATTTCTTCTTTAACAAAATATATTGAAGGAATTATCAATCAATTTTTTGATGATTCAGTTGTTGTAGATACAACAATCGATGTATTAAATCAGGTTTTAATAAATGTTACAAACTTTTTAATCTATACTATCCTAGCTGTTTATATGTCTGGTAATTTTTCAAATATCCGAAGTTATATAAAAAATATTGCTACAAAAATTGATAATCGTTTACCAATTTATTTAAGAGAAATTGATCTTTCATTAATTCAATATGTTAAAGCTTTCTTTATAGGTGCAATAGCCCAGGCACTTACAACAATGGTAATGTATTTAATCATTGGTCATCCTAACTGGCTGATTCTAGGGTGTATTTCTGGTGCTAGTTCAATTATTCCTTACGTTGGACCAATTGCGGCTAACTGTCTTGGATTAATTACTTCATTAGGTATGGGAACTTCTACAATAGTAATTTTATGTATTTTGATTTTTATTCAATCAATTGTTACATCGTATGTAATTACTCCTCGAATTTATTCTTCAAAAATAGATTTGAGCATTATGTGGGTACTATTTGGTATCTTATCTGGTTCATCATTATTTGGTATTTGGGGTATGGTAATAGCAATGCCTTTATTAGTGACTATCAAGGTTGCAATTCAGGTTTACAAAGATCGTTATCACAAAAAATATTTAATTTAAATGATACTGCTTTAGGTATCATTTTTATTTATGTTATTTTATTTGAAATTCAAAGTAATTTGTATTATAGTAATTGCGGGTGATAAAATGGGTAAGGTAAACACAGAAATTGCAAAAGGAATTAAACGAATTTTTCCACCATATTTTAAAGAAGAATTATTTAACTGTATTACTCATGGCATAATGTCATTTATTACATTGCTTTTAATTCCAGCTTGTGCAGTATACAGTTACATTAAAGGTGGCATTGTTCAAGCGATAGGCGTTAGTGTTTTCATGATTTGTATTTTTTTAATGTTTCTTGTTTCTACTTTATATCATGCAATGGAACACGATAGTCCTCATAAACAAGTATTTAGAATTCTTGATCATATTTTTATTTATTTTGCTATTGCTGGTAGTTATACTCCAGCGGCTTTATGTTTAATTAAAGGTTATCAAGGAATTATTATTCTTGTTATTCAATGGACAATGGTACTTATTGGAATATTATATAAATCTCTTTCAATAAAAAGTCTACCTAAACTTTCATTAACGATTTATTTAGTAATGGGTTGGACAGCTGTATTATTTTTACCATCTTTAATAAAAAATTCTTCGACGATGTTTATGGTATTAATTGTTGCTGGAGGAATTTTATATTCAATTGGTGCATTTTTTTATGCTAATAAAAAAATACCATATAACCATGTTATCTGGCATATTTTTATTTCTCTTGCATCGATTTTACACTTTATTGCAATTGTATTTTATATCTAGACAAAACTAAAACTAATCCTTAGTTAATAATTTAACTATTGGGATTTAGTTAAAAAGTTTTGTCTTTTTTATTCATTTTACTAATAACATTTAACCTATTATTTAAACATCTGATTCTTTTCATCAACAAAAAAACAGGGTGCTTAAAGCACCCATAAACGAATCATTATCAAGAATTAATTCGTTTTAACACATATTACAAATAATAACTAGTAAAATAAATAATACTAAAATCAATGTAAAAGAATTATCTTGACATGCCATTATAATCGCCCCCTTATTAAATACAGTAGATTCCAACAATAACTAAAATAATAAACAATACAAAGACATTTACATTCGAGCACTTACAGTTATTCATCAAATTCCCTCCTACCACCTACATATTATAAATTATGTTAAAATAACAATTGCCAATGTGTTTTTGCCTAATTTATTGAAATTACAAGCAATAAATAGTATAATTGTAACGTTCGATAACAAAAGGAGGAAACATATGAAATTAGGAAAATGTGCTGCAGCACTTGTGGTTACTAGTTTCTTATTAACTGGCTGTCAAAATGGATCTAAGACAGTTAAAGAAGATGATAAATTCGTAATTTCTTCATTAAGTAAAGATGATAAAGAAAAAAATATTTTTGCTGATGATGTTTTTGATGATATCATTTCTACAGCTAGTGGGAAAAGTGCATATTTTGATGCTGCTTTACAACAGCTGATCGATCAAAAATTTCCAGTTGATGAAGATATGGAGACTGATGCTGATAACACAATCACTCAAATTCAAGAATACTACGAAAGCTCTTATGGTGATGATGCTGAAGAATACCTTGAATCAGCATTATCAAGTAGCGGTTTTGAATCATTAGATGAATATCGCAAATATATGGTAGAAGCATATCAAAGAAGTAATTTTCTACTTGCTTATGTAGAAGATAACTTTGATAAAGTTTTTGATGATTATTTCACTCAAGCGACACCTCGTGAAGTTAGTATAATTGAAGTGGCAATGTCTGATGTTGAAAACCCAACAGAAGAAGAATCTGCAAAACTATCTGAGGTAACTGCGTTATTATCATCTAGTAAAAGTTTTGCTGATATTGCTACTGATTATTCTGATGATACTAATACAAATAAAAATAAAGGTCGCTTAGGTATTGTTGATACAACATCATATCTATCTGAAACTTATGGTGAGGATGTAGAAAGTACAATTTTTTCTTTAGGTCAAGACCAAGTTAGTGATCCTATTAAAGGTGAAAGTGGATATTACATTGTTAAAGTAACTAACACTGATAAAGATAGTATCAAAAAACAAACTAAAAAAGATTTATCAATTGATACCCCTTTAATTGCTTACGATAGTTATATGGTTTATGATGCTTATCAATCATATGATCTTAAATATGATGATAAAGAAACTGAGAAAATAATTAATGAAGTTGTTTCAAATGCGTTAGAAGAACGTGAAACTAGCAGAGGAGGTAGCGAATAATGAAAAAAGGAATTTCGTTTGCATTAATTGCTACTTTATTAGTAGGATGTGGTTCTTCTAATACTGTAAATTATTCTACAGAAGTTACTGATGGTGATAAAACTATTATTTCTGGTGATGATGTTGAGATTACAAAAAATGATATTTACTATTATATTTTAGAACAATATGGTAGTTCAGAAATTTTAACATTAGCACTTACTTATATCGCAGATCAAGAAATTACTGATGAACAACAAATTCAAGCAGGTATTGATGAACAAGTCGCTTCTTATACTGAAAGTTTAACAATGTCATTTGAAGATTATGCTAAACAAAGTGGTTATGAATCTAGTCAAGAATATATTGATGATGTAATTACTGATGGTGTTAAACAAAATTTATTGCTTAAAAAATATATTGATGAAAATTACGATGATTTACTTGATGAATATAAAGTAAAATATATAAAAACAATTACTTTAGATACTGAATCAGCTGCTTTAAGCATTATTGATCAAGTTAAAAATGGTAGTGACTTTGATACTTTAATGAGTGCTAATAGTGGCAGCGATAATGGTATGGTAACTACTGATTCAAGTAGCATTGATAAAAATATTATTGATAAATTAGATAAGTTTAAAAAAGATGGCATTTATAATAAAGTAATTAAAACTTCAGACTCTAAATATGCTGTTGTATATGTATATAATACTGATAAAACTAATTTAGAATCTGAAATCAAAGAAAATCTTACTTCATTAAGTGATATTTCAACAAAAATGGAAACTCATTATTTACGTAAGTATAACTTCGATGTATATGAAGAAGCTTTAAAAGATGAAATTGAAGAAACAAATGAAGATTATTTTGGATAAGGGGTTTCCCCTTATCTTTTTTGTATGTTAAAATATAAATAGGAGGAATTTGAAATGGATAATTGTATTTTTTGTAAAATTGCTAATAAAGAAATACCAGGTAAAATAATTTATGAAGATGATATTTGTGTTGCTTTTTTAGATTTAAGTCAGACAACTAATGGTCATACATTAGTAATTCCTAAAAAGCACTTCAAAAACTTTTTAGAAGTTGATGATGATACACTAGCTCATATGATTAAAGTGACAAAAGATATTGCTAATAAGATTGTTACTAAATTAAATGCTAATGGGGTAAATATTTTAACTAATGCTAATGAAGTAGCTGGTCAAACTGTGATGCATTTTCATCTTCATATTATTCCACGCTATGATAATAATGATCAAATTGAAATTAATTTTAGCGATAGAAGTAATGAAGTTAATTTAGATAGTTTATTTAATCAAATAATGGAATAATATTTAAGGAGGTTAATACCTCCTTTTTCTAAACAAAAAAGCTGAAAGATTTAATACAATCGTTTCAGCTATTAAATATTAATCAATTTTTGGTTTGTAAAAAGCTCTATTTTCTAAAGCAAAAACGCGTTTAGAAAAACTTCCTGGTTCTACTGTTTCTAATGCTTTATCCAACATATTAATACGAGCATCCATATTATCAATCAAATATAGTACTTCTGCTTCTTTAATTTGTGGTAATACTGGTGAACCATATTCATTTTTACCATGATGAGCTAATATCATATGTTGTAATAAAACTACCTCTTCCCCACTAATATGCATTTCATCAGCAGTTTCTTTAATAATTGCTTGAGAGATAGAAATATGTCCTAACAACTTACCTTCAACAGTGTATTCAGGAACAACTGGCCCACTTAACTCTATTGTTTTACCAAGGTCGTGTAACGTAATTCCAGAAAATAATAAATCTTTATTTAATGAAGGATATAATTCACAAATCGCATTAGCAATTCTTAACATACTACATGTATGATAAGCCAAACCAGAAACATATTCATGATGGTTTTTACTAGCGGCTGGATAAATAGATAATTTATCTACATAACGATTAAAGATCGTTTTAACTAATTGATGTAATTTAAGATTATCAATTCGATCAATATAACCATAAATTTCTTTAATTAATTCTCCAGCATCTTCAGGTGCACTTTTTAAAAATTTAACTTGTTCATTAGCATCTGTTGAAGCAATCTTTATTTTAATGATTTTCATTTGACGATCTTCATTATATTTTATTATATCACCCATAACTTGAACAACACAACCTGCTTTTAGTTGTTCAACTTGTTCATTGCTTGCATTCCATAATTTAGCATCTATTGTTCCAGTTTTATCTTGCAATGTTATGCTTAAATATGTAGAACGATTAGCGCCATTAGTTTTACCAGTTACAACTCGGTTGATTAAAGCTTCTATTAAAACGCCTTCATCTCCCGGTTTTAGTTCAATAATTTTATTCATCATCTAATGCTCCTTCTTCATTTATTAATTCTTTAATATGTTCATAATTGTAACCTTTTCTTAAAAGAGTATCAATGATTTTTTCTTTCAATTGCGAATCTTTATATTTTTTTTGAAATTTATGCTTTTGTTTTTCAAATTCTTTTCTTAATGCCTCTTGTTCTTTATTTATATCATATTCAAAATCATAATCATTTAAAGCTCGTTCAATTGTTTCTGATGTAAAACCTTTCATAAATAGCTTATCACGAATCTTCTTTAACATTGCTTTATATGAAAAATTATTGTTTCGATTATAAATAGTATCAATCAGTGCCGTTGCTTCATTATATTCACTATCATTATCTAATTCAGCTAAACATTTATCAATAACTTCGCTATCAACACCGTAATTTCTTAAATTATAAACTGCCTTATTTATGCCAATTCCTAAGCGTAGACAGCGATTTAAATAATTAGTAGTAAATGCCTCATCATTGATTAAATTCTTCTCCTGCAATAAAGAAAGCGTTGCATCGAGCTGTGTATCATCATACGCACCACTATCCATCAGCTTTTTTTTCATTTGCTTGTAAGTGTAATCTTTTATAGTTAATAATTTTAAAGCTTTATGATAAGCTCTGCTAACTTGTTCAAAATCCTTAATAGCATCAAAAACTTCTTTATCAATAATAACACCAGGTTTTAATTGATAATTTTTAATTAACTTATCACTTACTTCTACAATTATTTCACTTTCATCATATAAGAAAACTACTTCATTAATTCCATTTTTAATTGGATATATCGATTTTACAGTATATGAATAATGTTTAGATTTAATCGCTTGGCGATAAACTTCTAAGACCTTCTCACAAAAAACTTCACTGCTATATTTTTTTACACTCAACAAAGCATTATGAGCAATTTCTGTAAAATCATCTTTTATTAAATTCAATAAAATTGCAACCAATTCATTAGTATCATTAAAAAAATACCCATTAAAACCATTAGTAATAACATCCTCAAGGTTTTTGTCATATCGAGCAACTGCTGGTATTCCACTTGCCATTGCTTCTATATACGTCAACCCTTGGGTTTCTGAAACTGATGCTGAAACAAAAACATTAGATAGATGATAATAACTAGGTACCTCATAACCTGGCTTAGGACCAGTAAAAACAATATACTTACTAATATGATCATCTTTTACTAATTCTTTTAATTCATCTAATTGTGGTCCACCACCAACAATTAAACAAAGTACATTATCATTTATCTTAACAATTTCTTTCATTGCATCAATTAAAACTTCAATACTTTTCTCTTTAGCTATTCTACCTAAAAAAGTAATTACAAATTGATCTTTTATGCCATATTGTTCTTTAATCTTTGCAATCAATTCTTCATTTCTATTTTCTGGATTAAATTTTTGTAAATCCAATCCAGTTGGAATAATATGTACTTCTTTATCTAAACCATACTTTTCCAACGCCTCTTTTGTTTTTTTAGACGGAACAATTAGTTCAGTACTTTTATCACCATAAAATCTACTTATCTTAAAAACTGCCTTTTTAAATAATCCATCAAGTGCCTCAGAATTTACCGGATTTACATAATGAGTATAATCAGCCCACATTGTATGGTATGTATAAACAACTGGAATATCTAAAACTTCACCAACAATACGTCCAAAAATTCCAATTCCAAATTCTGTTTGAACATGAATTACTTCTATATTCATTCTTTTTAATTCACGCATTCCTTTAAAAGAATAGATATTACATGCCCGATAACCATAAAGAGCTTGAATCTCTAAACCTGGAACTCTTAAAATATTATCATTTGGATCATCAAAATATTCAGTATCACTAGGTAATTCACTAGTTACAACAACAACATCATGTCCGTTTTTTACTAATTGATCTCTTAAAATTCTTGTTGAGGTTGCCACACCATTTAAATCAGGCGTATATGTATCTGAAAAAATTGCAATTTTCATATCTTCACTCCATTCTGTTAATTTCGCGATTAGTTGCAAAAACAACCGCACCTAAAATTAATCCCAAATAATATGTCATAAAACGCCAAATAAGCATTGATGTCGGCGTACCAACAGATCCTAATATAGGACTGAATAACATATAATAAACTCCCTCGCTACCACCACTAGCTCCTGGAATAGGAACAAAGGCAGTTATCATATAAACAAATGAACATATTCCAATAAAATCAAATATTTGTCCATAATTAACACTCAGATTTAAAGCTTTTGCTACAAAAAAAGGAATACTATATAAAATCAATAATTTACCTAAATTCAACATTGATGACTTAAATAATATTATTTTGTTTTTTTGCAATATACTAAGTTCAGTTCTAAAATTTTCTAATGATCGAGAAATTTTTATTGTTGTTTCTTCATAATCTTTAACAATTCTAATTTTACTTAAAACCTTTATCACTGAATTACAAACAAAATCCTGCAATCGTTTAGATTTAGCTCCTAAAAATAACCCTGCTATTACAAAAAAATTAATTAAAAATCCTAAAATAGCTAATGAAAAAAAATTTGAATAAATTTTACTATATGTTGTATATCTAAATACCATTACAATTGCTGTAAAAATAACTAGTACCGACTGATAAACAATAAATGCCATTAACAAAATACTAGCAGAATTAGTAGGCGGTATCCCTTGTTTATTAAAAATATAAACCTGAGCAAATTGCCCACCACTTGAAAAAGGAGTTAAACCATTAAATAATATACCAGATATTGAATTTACAAACGCTTGTTTAAAAGAATAATCTTTTTTATAAAGCTGACCGAACGTATAGAGGTTAATTCCATCAAGTATATAATAAATAATCATTAGAATTAACGACACTATTATCCAGCCAGCTGAAGCTGTTAGTAAAGCTTCTATTGATGCTTCTAAATCATCTTTCATTGTAAAATAAATAACAGCAGCACCAATTACAATAATTAATAAAAAATTAATGAGATACTTTTTTTTCGAATTATTTTTCATAAAAACACCTCTAATTAGAGATTCAATGTAATATTATACACCTCTAATAACTCTTTTCCGATATTAGCAAGTTGTCGTTGTTTTGCTACTTGATATCCTTGCTCAATTAAAGATGGATATTCATGATTAATCATTTTTTTGATTATATCGACAAAATCATCAGTATCTTTTCCCATATAACAATTAACCCCATTAGTCAACCAATCGGAAAAAACCGGGATATCACGTAATAAAACATTACAACGACTAGCTAATGCCTCTAAAACAACAATTCCTTCAGTTTCCTCTCGTGAAGGAAAAAAGAAAATATTTGATCTACCATAAGCACCTTTAATAACATCACCACTTACATAACCTGGTAAAAGCAAATTATCTGGTAAATTATCTAATAAGTCTTTAATTTTTTTGGTAGGAACTGACATCTTTACATCACCAAACCACATAAAACGATATTCAGGTAATTTTCTGGCAACTTCTACAAAAGTATCAAATCCTTTACGTTCAAACAACCAGCCAACTGAAATAATTAAAATATCATCTTCTTTAATATTATATTCTTTTTCAAACAATGAAATCTGTTCTTTTGTTGGATTAAACTGTTCTAGGTCAACACCATTAGAAATAGCCTTGATTGGAATATTAATACCATAAGATTCTAGTAATCTTTTTGAATATGGTGTAGGTGTAATAATATAATCAGCCTTACTGTACATACTAATTAGCCATTTTTTATAAATACCAGAAACGGTATTAGAAAACATAAAAGAATTTCTAAAATCCTCTTCAGTACTATGAGCATGATATATGATTTTTTTATTATTCTTTCTTGCCTGATTGATTATTCGATAGCTATCAGGCCATACTGTATTGATATGCAAAATATCATAATCTAAATCATCAAAATCAACTGTGTAGGGTATTCCTGTTAACTCCAAAGCTTTCTTTTGATGAATAAAAGCTCTACCAATACCCGATTTTTTTATCGTATTCTCTCGTCCAAAATATAACTTAATTTTCATTTTATCACCACAATTATTATACTACAAAACACGCTCTATTTAAAGAACAAAGACAAAAGGAAACCTTAACATAAAACTTACAAAAAAAAGGCCAAAAAGACCCAGTAAAAATAAAGACATAAAAAAATAGAGAAGATATGTCAGAAGATATGATATAAAATTACATACAAAAAAAGAAGAACCGGCAGCTAGCTATTGTTGCACGTAAGTACTATCGTCGCCGTTATGATGCTTAACTTCTGTGTTCGGAATGGGTACAGGTGTGTCCATCATGCTATCGCCACCAG
>NZ_NFLA01000038.1:0-27788 GCF_002160675.1 Erysipelatoclostridium sp. An15 | reverse complement strand
TTTACAAAATTATCGAAATGAATTACCACTTTCAAAACTGGGGCCAGAACCGTTTGATGCAACTTGTAATGAATTATATGAAAAAATACATAAAAGTAAATTACCAATTAAACATGTTCTTTTAGAACAAAATATTATTGCGGGAATAGGAAATATATATGCTAATGAAATTTGTTTTGCAATGGGTCTAGATCCTAATACTCCAGCATCTAATTTAACTAAAAAGAGTGTTCAAGAATTAATTGATGTATCATGTAAAATCTTAAATGAGGCCATTGAACAAGGCGGAACGACTATCCATTCTTTTTCGGCTAATGGCATAGATGGATTATTTCAAGTTAAATTAAAAGCTCATATGCAAAAAATTTGTCCGATTTGTAACGGTCCTATCAGCAAGATTAAAATTAAAGGACGAGGTACTTATTATTGTCCTCATTGTCAAAAAAGAAGACGTTAAAAGACTAATTGCAGGCACCTATGTTTTATAGGAGATTAGCGATAATAAAGGAGTAGATAGAAATGAAGGTTTATGGAATAACCGGTAGTATTGCTACTGGTAAAAGTACTGTAACAAATTATCTTAGAGAAAAAGGTTATTTAGTTGTTGATAGTGATAAACTAGCATATGATGCTTTGACTATTGATGAAGATTGTATTGATCGTGTAAAAAAACGATTTGATTTACATGGTGATACAATTGATCGAAAAGCTTTGGGAAGAATTGTTTTTAATGATCCAATTGCTAAAAAAGATCTTGAAAATATTATTCATCCTTATGTTATAAATAAAATCAAAGAAACGATCCATAATAATCAAAACTTAAAAATAATTTTCTTAGATATTCCTTTATTATTTGAAAGTAATTTAGAGTATCTTTGTGATAAAATTATTGTGGTATATTTAAATTATCAAGAAGAAGTAAAAAGATTGATGAAACGTGATAATATTGATGAAAAATATGCTAAAATTATAATTAGTAATCAAATGAATATTGAAGATAAAAAACGATTGGCTGATATTGTTTTAGATAATAATAAAAGTTTAGAAAATTTATATCAACAAATTGACTTAATGCTGGAAGGAAATAGTAATGAATGAATTAATGATATCTGATTTATATACTGTCAATGCTACTTATCCGTTAGATTCAATCCATTTAAAAACTATTAATCTTTTATATCAGCCATTGATTGGAAATCAGGCATGTAGTTTATATTTAACACTTTATAGCGAATTGGATCAATTATCATTAACAAAAGCTGCTAGTTTGCATCAACGTTTAAGTAAACTTACTGGTTTTTCATTAATTGAAATAAAAGAAGCAAGCTTAAAGCTTGAAGCAATTGGCTTAATTGCTAAATATGTTAAAGATGATGATAATAAACGGATTTATTGTTATTCATTGAAAAGTCCATTAACACCAGCTAAATTTTTTAATCATGCTATTTTAGGACCATTATTATTAAAACGTTTAGGTAAAGAAGAATTTAATCGAACTAAATTATGTTTTAAGTCATCAGCATATCATTTAGATGGATTTCAGGAAGTTACAGCTAAATTTACTGATGTTTTTGATATTAATTTAATGGATAATAATGATAAAGTATTAGTTGAAAAAGATTATTTTGGGATTGAATATGGTAAGGTTGATAGTGACTATGATATGGAATTATTTTACCAAGGCTTAGCTGATTATCAAATAAAAAGATCATCAATTACCAAAGATGATCAGGAATTAATTAAACAATTAGGAACAATGTATCGAATTAATGCGTTAGATATGTTATCTCTTGTTAAAGAGTCAATTGTCGATGATAAAATAATTCAAAAAGAACTAATTCAAAAATGTCGTAATTACTATGATTTAAAAGTACCAGAAACATTTAAAGAAATTTATCATCGTCAGTCTGTTACTTATAAAAGTAATTCTAGTAATGACGCATTGAATCAACATATTCATTATTTAGAAAGTGTTAATCCATATCAGTTGTTAAAAGATAAACAAGGTGGGCGTGAACCATTAAAGCGTGATTTACAAACAGTTGAGTCAATCATGACTTCTTTGTATTTAGAACCTGGTGTGATGAATGTTTTAATTGAATTAACATTGTCACAATGTGATAATGCTTTATCAAGAGCCTTTATGCAATCAAGAGCTTCTCAATGGAAAAGAAAAAAGATCAATACAGTAAAAGAAGCAATGGATGAGGCAAAAGTGTATATTAAATATCGTAAAGGTAATTATGTAGAACCAGAAAATGAATCATCAGATACAATAATTGATAATGATAGTGTTGATGAAAATGAATTAGATGAATTTTTAAGTCAATTTGAATAGGAGGGCAAGATGAGAAATATCCAGAATCTTAATTTATTTGCTAGTGATGAAAGTTTTAAGAAAAATAAAGAAAATAGTATTAATGACTTGATGAAAGATAATAATATTATTAAAGTTTTACAGGAATTCAATCTAACTCGTCGGGACATTGAAGAAAACTGGATTGAATTTCTAGATTATAAAGAAGATTTAGATAGCTGTATTGGCTGTAAATCGTTGCAATCTTGTCCAAAAATTTCTAAAGGAATGGTACGCTGTTTTAATTATTATAATGGAGAAATTAGTTTATCGTTACAGCCATGTCATTTTGGTCAGTCATATTATGCTGATCAAAAGATATTAAGTGATATTTTATTGAAAAATATTAGTGATAAAATATTACTTACTAAACCTAGTGATTTGACGATCATAAAAGATCCTGAAAGTAATGGTAAAGCAGTTGTTAAAATATTAAGTGATTATATTAAAAATCCTGAAAATAAAGGTATTTATTTATATGGTCAAGGTGGTTGTGGTAAAAGTACATTGATGGGATTTTTAATTCGCTGCTTAGTAACTAAGGGGTATAAATGTGGTTTTATTCATTTTCCAACGTTTCTTATGGATATTAAAGCCTCATTTGGAAATGAGGGAATAAATAATTCAATTGAATTAATGAAAAATCTTGATTATTTAGTAATCGATGATGTTGGTGGTGAAAACGTTACCCCTTGGTCTCGAGATGAAATATTATCGGCAGTTATCGCCTATCGTTTACAAAATCAAAAGGCAACATTTTTTACAAGTGAGTATTCATTAGAACGGTTAAAAAAGATTTATTCTTTAAAAACTGGCGATAAAGAAAATGTTGAACGATTGATTTCTAGAATGAAAGCGATTAGCAAACCGGTTGAATTAAAAGGGAGGGATTTAAGGTAAGATAATAATGTAAAAATATATGGAAACATCATAATTTTTGTGTTAAAATGTCTTGGAAATTAATATGTAGTAGAGGAGGAAAGATAATGGTTAAATGTATTGGTGTATTAACTTCCGGTGGAGATGCTCCTGGAATGAACGCTGCTGTTCGTGCGGTTGCAAGAACATGCTTGAATAAAGGAATTGAAGTCTACGGTGTTCGTTTAGGATATAAAGGATTACATGAAGGAGATTTTATTAAATTTGATCGACATAGTACTCGTAATATTATTAATTTAGGAGGAACTATGTTAAAATCAGCACGTTTTCCTGAATTTAAAGATCCTGAAGTAAGAAAAGCTGCTATTGAGCAAATGAAAAAAGTAGGAATGGAAGCTTTAGTAGTTATTGGTGGCGATGGTAGCTACAATGGTGCTTTAAAACTTACTGAAATGGGAGTTAACTGTATTGGAATACCAGGAACTATTGATAATGATATTCCGGATACAGATTATACAATTGGATTTGATACAGCATTAAATACAATTGTTGATGCATTAGACCGCTTAAGAGATACATCTGGTTCTCATCAACGCTGTACGATTCTTGAAGTAATGGGACGTCGTTGTGGGGACCTTGCAATCAATGCTGGTATTGCAGCAGGCGCAGAAATGGTTATCACTAGTGAAATTGGATTTGATGAGGCAAAAGTTATCGAAAGATTAAAAGCTTCTAAAGCATCTGATAAAAAACATGCTATTGTAGTAATTACTGAACATATTACTGATGTTCATGAATTGGCTAAAAAAGTCGAAGCCGAAACTGGATTTGAAACACGAGCAAATGTTTTAGGACATATGCAAAGAGGGGGACGTCCTTCAGCACGCGATCGCGTTTTAGCTTCTAGAATGGGTGTTTATGCAGTTGAATTATTAGAAGCTGGTAAAGGTGGGCTTTGTGTTAGTGAAGTTCATGGTGAAATCAAAGGTTTAAAAATCGAAGATGTATTGTCACATAAACGGACAACTGATTATGGTATTTACGAAGATGCAATGAAGCTTCGTTAATATAAATTTAAAATTAAATGTAAGGTGAGGAAGTAGGATATGGTATTTGCATTGAAAGAAAGAAAAAAGAAAACAAGAATTGTATGTACGATTGGACCTGCTAGTGAAGATGAAAAAATGTTACGTAAATTAATCTTAGCAGGGATGAATGTTATGAGATTAAATTTTTCTCATGGTGATTTTGAAGAACATGGTGGAAGAATTAAAACTGCTCGTAAACTTGGAAAAGAATTAAGCAAAAATATTGCAATTTTATTAGATACAAAAGGACCAGAAATTAGAACTGGAAATTTTGTTGGGGGACAAACAGAATTTAAAAAAGGTCAAGTTTCTGTGATTACAACAGAAGATATTGAAGGAACAAGTGATCGTTTTACAATTACTTATAAAGAATTATACAAAGATGTTAAACCTGGTGGTTTCATTTTAGTAAATGATGGTCAAGTTGAATTATTAGTTGACCATGTTGAAGGTGAAGATATCGTTTGTGTATGTGCTAACGATGGTATTGTTAAAAATAAACGTGGAATTAACGTTCCTGGAATTAAACTTGGATTTGATTATTTATCTGAAAAAGATATTGCTGATATTACTTTTGGATGCGAACAAGGTGTAAACTTTATCGCTGCATCATTTGTTAGACGTGCTCAAGACGTATTAGATGTTAAAAAATTATTAATTGAAAACGGACATCCTGAAATTCAAATCATCGCTAAAATCGAAAACAGCGAAGGTGTAGAAAACATGGATGAAATCTTAAAAGTAGCTGATGGAATCATGGTAGCTCGTGGGGACTTAGGTGTTGAAGTACCTGCTGAAGATGTACCATTAATCCAAAAAGAAATCATTAAAAAATGTCGTGCTGTTGGTAAAGTAGTAATTACTGCTACTCAAATGTTAGACAGTATGCAAGAAAACCCACGTCCAACTCGTGCTGAAGTAAGTGACGTTGCTAACGCTATTTTTGATGGAACTGATGCAATTATGTTATCAGGTGAATCTGCACAAGGTAAATATCCAGAAGAAGCTGTAATGACAATGACAAAAATTGCATTAAAAACTGAAGAAACTTTAGATTATGATGCATTATTAAGAAAAGCAATTAGAACAGCTCCTGAAGATCCATCAGAAGCAATCTGTATGTCAGTAGCTGAAATCGCTTCTAAATTCAGTGTTGCTGCCATCATCGTTTATACTGAAAGTGGTTCTACAGCAAAACGTGTATCACGTTATCGTCCAGAATCAATGGTTATTGCTGCTACTCCATATGAACCAGTTACTCGTTCATTAGCTTTAAACTGGGGTGTAAAAGGTGTTGTATGTAAACAAATGCGTGATCGTGTAGCACAAATTGAATATGCACAAATCTTAGCAAAAGAAAATGGTGTTGAACCAGGTGAACAAATTTTAATTACTGCTGGTACTCCAGGTGTTGGTGGAACTACTAGCTACTTAGAATTAATCACAGTAAAATAATTTAAATTAGAGCAATGAAATCGTTTTTACGAAAGTAGTTGCTTTTTTTGTGTCGAATCAGGTAATTTGTTTTTTCTTTCTATCTAAGATAAAATAGGTTATAATGTAGGCGGTGATAGATATGAAAAAGAAATATATGCAACATTTAATTGTAAGTATTGTATTTGCAATTATTGTTTCGACAACTTTATTTTTTATGTATGACAGTTTTAAATTTCAAACGTTTGGCGAAATAGTATATTATGATTATATATTATCTGGTTCAAATGATTTCGTAACAATGGAAAATGTTGAGGTTTACTGTGATCAAGATAATTTTTATTTAAATGATGGGCGAATTTTATTTACAGATAGCAGTATTCTTTCACAACAGTCACCTACAATTAAATTAGAATTGTCATCAGATGAAAAGAAATTCAATCATGAATTTACACTTGATAATTATGATCAAAATAACTTAATTTACTCTTTCAATAATTATTCTAGTAAAACAGATGGTATTAATTTAGATACTATCAAAACAGCTACTTTAACTGTAGAAGCTAATAATCAAGAGCTTACTAAGTTAAAATTAGATATTACACCATTAGATCGTTTAGAAGGTTCAAATAGTGAGTATCGAATTGAAAATGCGGCAATCTCAAAGTCTATGATTCGTCTTGGTTCTTTAAAAACATCGAATGATAATGTTTTTAAAGATTACTCAGATGTTTCATTAGAATACCGTTATCTAAAGGATAAAAAAGGAGATCCTAAGGATAATGATAATTATGTTGTTTTCCATAAAATCAGTGGAACTACTAAAGAATTAATAAATAATGATGATTATGGTACATATAACTTAGAAGACGATGATATTGATTTAAAGAATGAAAAATTAAGTGTAGTTGTTATTTTGAGTAATGGTGATGATAATCAATATGCTTTTGCAATTGATTTAAATGTTCAAGAGGCGGGTGATTATTATGGATAAAATAAAAAAAGATTTTATAGTTTTTTATTTGATTCGTAATGCCGTTGCTACTTTTGTAATTACGTGTATTAGTTTTATTTATAGCTTAATGGATTATTATCGAATAACTTTTTTAGGGGCACTTAATAAAACTTTTGTTGATAATTTTTATACTACTGTTTATTTTTTATTGTTATGGATCTTAAATTATTTGTTATTTGAAATTTATAAAATAATTGTTGATGTTATAAAAAGTAAAAGTAAACATCATGGTAATTTATTTATTGGCAATAAAGCAACAATTCCAGTTGGTAGTATAATACCAGTAGTTATTTTAATTATTTTACTATTGATTGATTTTAATCAATTGTTTAAAATTAACTTTGTTTTATTAATGCTATTTATGTTTGCCCGTTCAATAAAAGAAATAATTAAAGAAAGGAAAAAATAGACTCGTTGAGTCTATTTTAATAAATTGCAAAGAGTTTGAATCATATCATCTTTTTGCATTTTATTTAATGAATTATAATATTCTTCAAATAATACACCTAAGCCAGGTAAGATTGTTTCTTCTTTAGAAGCAATACCACCATCAATTATTTCTTTTAATTCCTTAGGGGTACTATTATGAAGCTTATTTAATAAAGCATTTCGAATATTCATTTAATCACTCCTTTTAATATTATAGGGTGATTAAGAGGTTTTATACGAGTTATTATGGAAATTAGAAAAATTGAATTAAACGGACAAGTATTTGAGTATCAATTAAATATTAAACAAATAAAACGCTGTTATTTAAAAGTTGTTGCTGGAAAAATCATTGTTAATAGTGGACCATATTTTTCTATTAATGAAATTGAGCAGTTAATTAAGGATAATCAGGATGCTGTTTTAAAACAAATCGATAATTATTTAATTAAATATGATTATTCTAATGGCGGTTTTGTTTATATTTTTAACCAGCGCTATCAAATTATTAGTTATGATTTAAATAATCGTAAGACGGTTTTTCATGATGATAAAATATATGTTTATCATCGTCAGATTCAAACAACTATTGAAATAACGCTAAAAATAATTTTAAAACAGTATATTGAAAAAAGGATCCAAGAATATTTAAAGCAAGCATTTATTTTACCAATGCCAGCAGTTGAAATAAAAAAATATAAATCTCGCTGGGGCGCTTGTTATCCTAAAATCAACAAAGTTAGTTTTAATCTGGCTTTGGTGCATTTAAATTATGAATTGATTGATTATGTAATTGTTCACGAGTTATGTCATTTTTTACAACCTAATCATTCAAAACAGTTTTATCAGGAAATCAAAAAAAGATTACCTAACTATAAACAATGTGAAAAAAAGTTAAAGGAGATAGGGATATGATTACGTCTACTAACAATAATACAATTAAAACCCTTATTAAATTAAAGCAAAAAAAATATCGAAATCAATTTGGTTATTATTTAATAGAAGGGGAACATTTAGTAAATGAAGCTTTAAAAGCCAATCAAGTAGAATGTATAATTACTACTAAGCCATTAAAAAGTAATCTTGAGGTAATTGAAGTAAGTGAAGAAGTAATGGCTAAATTAGCTTTTACAAAATCACCATCTAATATTATGGCTAAATGTAAAATTGATTCGAATAATGAGTTGATGATGAAAAAAAGATATTTAATTCTTGATGATTTACAAGATCCTGGTAATATTGGTACACTGATTCGTAGTGCTTTAGCATTTGGAATTGATCAGGTTATTTTATCTAAAAATTGCGTTGATTTATATAATGATAAATTATTACGAGCAATGCAAGGGGCTAATTTTCATATTAGCTGTATTTATGGTGATTTAACTGAAATAATTGAAAAGTTACAAGCAAATGGTGTTGTTGTTGTCGGTAGTGCTTTAGAAAATGGTCAAGATATTAGTTTAATTGAAAAAACTGAAAAAATGGCTTTTATTGTTGGTAATGAAGGTAATGGTATGAATCAAAATATTTTAGATAAATGTGATTATATTGGTTATATTCCTATTCAAACAATTGAGTCTTTAAATGTGGCAATTGCTGGAAGCATTTTAATGTATCATTTTAGCAATTGATAGAAAACTAATAGAAAATTATTGTCAAAAAGTTGTAAACAAGTTATAATATCAAGGTATAACGATAACACGTTGATAAGGACTAGTAAATAAGAAAACTGTTTTAGAGAGGAAGATAGCTGGTGAAAATCTTCTAACAGCGGCATTATTGAATTCACCTTGGAGTGCGGCTAATCACCGCCGGGTCGGCTACGTTACAGCTAATTAAGAGCATAGTTTTTAACTATGAATTAGGATGGTACCGCGAGATAATCGTTCCTATTAGGAACGATTTTTTATATTTTTAGGAGGGAAAACATGGAAAATAAATTATTGATGATTAAAGAAGAAGCATTAGCTAAATTGGAAGCATGTCAATCTTTAAAAGAATTAAATGATATTCGTGTATTTTATTTAGGTAAAAAAGGACCGATTCAAGAAGCTATGAAATCAATGAAAAATATGGCTCCTGAAGAAAGAAAAGTATTCGGTCAAACGTCAAATTTAGTAAAACAAGAGTTATCAAAAGCGGTAGAAGAAAAGAAAGCAGCGTTAGAAAATCAAGCTATCTTAGATAAGATCAATCAAGAAAAAATTGATATTACATTACCTGGTTACAAATTAGACCAAGGAACAATTCATCCTTTATCAGCGATTGTAACTGAGCTTGAAGAACTATTTTTAGGAATGGGTTATCAAATTGCCGAAGGTCCTGAAGTAGAAACAGATTATTTTAACTTTGAGTTAATGAATTTACCAAAAGATCATCCTGCTCGTGATATGCAAGATACTTTCTATATTGATGAAAATAACTTGATGCGTACTCATACTTCACCAGTTCAGGCACATACTTTATTAGCAGCTAAAGGAAAAGGACCAATCAAGGTAATTTGTCCTGGTAAAACTTATCGTCGTGATGATGACGATGCTACTCACTCTCATCAATTTATGCAATGTGAAGGTTTAGTTGTAGACAAAAATATTACTATGGCTGATTTAAAAGGAACTTTACAAGTATTTGCTCGTAAACTTTTTGGTGAAAAAAGAGAAATTAGATTCAGACCATCATATTTCCCATTTACCGAACCATCAGTTGAGGTAGATATTTCATGTCATAACTGCGGTGGTAAGGGATGTTCAATGTGTAAGCATACTGGCTGGATTGAAATTTTAGGTGCTGGAATGGTTAATCCAAAAGTACTTGAAATGTGTGGTTTCGATTCTACAGAATATCAAGGTTTTGCCTTTGGAATTGGAATTGAACGAGTAGCGATGCTTAAATATGGTATTGATAATATTCGTTACTTCTATAATGATGATATTAGATTCTTAAATCAATTTGGTAGAAAGGAGTAGAATAATGGATATTAGTTTAAATTTATTAAATAGATATGTAAAAGTTGATGATCAAGATCCTCAAGAATTAGCTGATAAAATTACAGCTGTTGGTTTAGAAGTTGAAGGACTTCATCAATTAGCACGTGGTAATAACATGACTATTGGTTATGTTAAAGAATGTCAATTACATCCAGATAGTGATCATTTAAAAGTATGCCAAGTAGAAGTTCGTCCTGGTGAAGTTAAACAAATTGTTTGTGGAGCACCAAATGTAGCTGCTGGTCAAAAAGTAATTGTTGCTAACCCTGGTTGTGATTTAGGTGATGGTTTTGTAATTAAAGAAAGTAAAATTCGTGGACAAGAATCAAATGGGATGATTTGTTCAATTGCCGAATTAGGACTTGATCAAAGATTATTAAAACCAGAAGATAAAGAAGGAATCCATGTATTAGATAGTGATGCTCCAGTTGGTGAAGATCCATTAGCATATATTGGTTTAAAAGATACTATTTTAGAAATTGGATTAACACCTAATCGAGCAGACTGTATGGCAATCACTTCATTAGCTTATGAAGTAGCTGCTATTTTAAATCGTGATGTTAATTTACCAGAAATTAAAGCAATTGGTAATAAAGATTCTGATATTCAAGTAAAAGTAGAAACTGATTTATGTCCATTCTTTGGTGCTAAATTAGTAAAAGGCGTTACTACTAAAGAATCACCCGCCTGGTTACAAAATGCTTTAATTGCTAGCGGTATTAAACCAATTAATAACATCGTTGATATTTCTAACTTTGTTATGTTGGAAACTGGACAACCAATCCATATGTATGATTATGATAAATTAACTAAAAAACAATTTGTTGTTAAAACAGGATTTGATTGTAAAGAAGTAATGTTAGATGGTGAAGAGTATAAAATTGAACCTAACGACATTATTGTATCTACTGATGATGGTATTGGATGTATTGCTGGTGTTATGGGTTCTAATAGCACTAAAATCGATGAAAATACTGTAAATATTGTTATTGAAGCAGCAACATTTAATGGCGCAGCTTTAAGAGAAACAGCACGTCGTTTAAATTTATTGACAGATGCTTCACAACATTATATTAAAGGTGCTTTAAACACTGCTAATTCATTAAATGTTTTAGAAAGATGTGCTGACTTATTAGTTGAATTAGCTGATGCCAAAGAAGTATATAAATCTGTTACAACTGAATTAAATATTACAGATCATTATGTTGATATTACTACTGATCAAGTAAATGGTTTATTAGGTACTAATATTACTACTGATGAAATTGCTAATATTTTCAGTTCATTAAAATTTGAATACACACTTGAAGACAATAAATTTAATGTTTTAGTACCAACATATCGTAATGATATTACAATGACTGCTGATTTAATTGAAGAAGTAGCTCGTATTTATGGATATGACAAAATTCCAGCTACCTTACCAGAAATGTCAATGACAGTTGGTAAAAGAACTGATCAACAAGCTAAAAAGCATTATTTACGTAATTTATTAAAAGATCAAGGATTACATGAAACATTAACTTATACATTGACTTCACCAGCAGATGTTGATGATTTTAATATTTTCCATAAAAATGAAACTATTAGATTAGCTATGCCTTTAGGTGAAGAACGTAGTGTAACTCGTAAATCAATTATTGGATCTTTATTACAAGTAATTAATTATAATCAGTCACATAATATTAAAGATGTAAATTTATTTGAATTATCAACAACATATTCAAAAGATACTGAGTTACAAAATCTAGCAATTGCATGCTGTGGTGAATATAATGGATTAGCATTTAGACAAATTTCTTATCAAGCTGATTATTATTTAGTTAAAGGATTTGTAGAAACAATCTTTAAAAATTTAGGAATTGAAGGTTCAAGATATAAACTAACATCTGTTGAAACTGATAATCAATGCTATCATCCAGGTAGAAGTGCATATATTATGATTGGTAAAGAAATTGTAGGGGTAATTGGTAATATTCATCCATTAATGGAAAAGAAATATGGTGTTAAAGATGTATATGTTGTAGAATTGAACTTAACAGCATTATTAAATTTAAAAACAAGTAAAATTAAATTTAAAGATATTCCAATGTATCCTTCAGTTACTAGAGATATTGCTTTAGTTATGGATAAAGAAGTGCCTTCATATGATGTATGTCGTAAAATTATTCAGGCAAGTAAACAGTTAGTAAAAGAAACTAATATTTTTGATGTTTATGAAGGTGAACATATTGAAGCTGGTAAAAAATCTGTAGCAATTAATTTAGTTTTCCAAGATCCAAAAGGAACTTTAGACGAAGCTACTGTTAATAAAGCTATGGAAAATATTTTAGTGGCAGTTGAAAAAGAATTTAATGCAGTACTTAGAGGATAAGAGGTATATTTAATATACCTCTTAAATATTATGGGGTTATTTATGGTTGTTATAATTGTAGTAGTTATTGCAGTGATTGTTTTAATTGCAATTATTAAAAATGGATTAATGAAAAATTATTTATTTAATCAATATCAAATAGGAATAGTAGGGGTTGATCATGAACTTACAAAGGAATATATGCAGCTAAATCAAGAAAAAGCGATTGATGAGGCTACCTTTGATGATTGTGAAATGAATCTGGTTTTAAATAAGATCAATCATACTATTAGTGAAATAGGTAATGAGTATTTGTATAGTCGATTTTTTAAGAATAAAAATGATTTTAAAATGCAGGAAATAATCATTGAAAATTTAAATGATGAAGAGAAGTTAAAAAATGCATTATATATTTTAAATCGTTTAAACAAAGAATATATTCCAATATTATCGATTAAATCAAAACTTTTAAAATATCCATTTAAATTCAAATATCTATTTATTAGTTTACTAATCATTAATATATTAAGTATAATTTATACAATTTTTAATCTTGATTTCTTTTATATACCACTTTTATTATCAATTATTTGTATTTTACTTACTTTTCAATTTAATGGTAAATATGAACAGCTTGGATTACAAGTGGGAAGTATTAAAGGAATGTTATCTGCTAGTGAAAAATTGATGAAAAACGATCTTTTTCCTAAAGAACAGCATGCATCAATTAATCAGGCTATTCATTCTTTAAAATCAATGATAAGAGTCATATACTATTTTAATATGATTGAAAGTGTTGATTTTATTGGTATTTCTAGTTTGATTCGTTCAATTTTTTTAGTAGATGTAATTCAAACAGCTTGTTTACAAAAGCATATTGATGTTATTGAAAATAATGTTATAACTTTATATGAATGGATTGGTTTATTAGATACATGTATTACTATAAAATTGATTAGATCATTATATGATACTTGTATTCCTGAAGTAACTGATGAAAAAATGATTGAAATAGTAAATGGATATCATATTTTAATTGATAAACCAGTTAAAAATTCAGTTGTTTTAAATAATAATACAATAATTACTGGTAGTAATGCTTCTGGTAAATCAACTTTTTTAAAGATGTTAGGAGCAAATTTATTGTTATCAAAAGCATTGAATACATCTTTTAGTGAGAAATTTGTTTATTATCCATATGAATTAATTACATCGATTCATATGAAAGATGATTTACAAAATGGATATAGCTTCTATGTTCAGGAAATTCGAAGGTTAAATGAAATAACAGATTTAGCTAAAAATAAATGTTCTTTAATTTTGATTGATGAAATATTGAAAGGAACTAATGAAAAAGAACGATTAGTAATTGCTAATGCTATTTTAAAATATTTATTTAAACAAAATGCCATGACAATTGTTTCCACGCATGATATTACTTTAGCTTATAATTTTGCTAATGCTGATAAATATTGTTTTAATGATTTAAAGAAGAATAATGATATTGTTTTTGATTATTTAATTAAAGAGGGAATCTGCACTGTTGGTAATGCTGTAGCAATTGTTAAATCATTATCATTTGATCATGAAATTATTGCGGATATAGATATTGAAAAATCGGAGTAATTTTACTCCGATTTTATAATAGGGATACTTTTGTATTCCTTTTCAATTAGTGTTTGTGGCTGTTTTGATAAACATGATAAAAGCTTAGTTGCTTTAAACTCTATTTCTAAGCCAGGATGAAAATAGTTTGAATAATTAGTAACCAATGGATATTGACAGCTTTTTTTGATTTTATTTAGATAATTTTGACCAGTTTTATTCATTTTTAAAATTCGAAGATAGTTAATATCCATGGCTTGTTTAATTGTTTCTTTATCATTATTCATAAGAATATGAATTAACATTCGTTGAATTCTAGAACGAGTATATCGTTTTGAAGTCAGGCTTGATACGAATTGTTCCATATTATTAGCAGTGGCTATTTTTTCTTGAAGCAGATTTTCAATTCCTTCATCAACTAGATGAATATTTTTCAGTTCTTGTTTAGAAGAAGTAAGAATTTTATAACGTAAATATGGAAAAAAATCTTCAAAGAAATAGAATTCTTGGTAATCATTATAATTACAAAACTGATTAGAAATATCAAGATTATTTCTTAAAGCATTTCTTATAGCACTAGCCGAACTAATAGTTTCTATTTTTAAACTATGAAAGTCATTTGTTCTTTTAATACAATGAAGATTAATAGGATAATCATTATTGATAACTTCTTTTACATAAGATAAACCTAAAAGATCATTAGGAGTTGTAATAGTTTTATGCATTAATATTGACAAGGCCTGATTACAGGCATCTGGATAACGTAAGCCAAGTTTCATTTGTTTTTTTACAAGATCATCATATTCTTCTTGATTATTTTTAATTGTAATAGCAATATCTTTAAATACACCAATATCACCATTTTCACTACCAAAGACAATATTATTGACTCCAATTTTATTTAATAAATCAATAGCACCATATGCAAAATAATCAGCACTTTGAACACTATAAATAAATGGTAACTCCACTACAATATCAATACCATTTTTAATGGCTACATTAGCTCTGGTCCATTTATCACTAATAGCTGGCTCACCACGTTGAACAAAGTGGCTAGACATAATGGCAATAGTTACATCAGGTTTTACGAGCTCTTTAGCTTGATTTAAATGATATAAATGTCCTTGATGGAATGGATTGTATTCAACTATAAGACCTAGTATTTTCATTTTCTCACCTAATCCTTTGTTAAAGTATAACACAATGAATAATAATTGTTTATTACTTTTAATTAAGTAATAAAAGACGAGCATTTAGCTCGCTTTTTGAGATAATTTTTTTATTACTTTAAAAATAGTAGAAACTATTAAAATAGCTAAAGCTAAACTAGTAGAAATACCAATCGTATTTAAAAAGCTATCTAAAAATAGTTCACTGTTTCCTTGAATACAATAAAGCATTGTTTCATATATACCGCGTCCTGGCACTAAAGGGAAACAGCCAATGATTAAAAATACTGTTGCTGGAGCTTTACAAATACGAGCTATGATTTCTGAAAATAATGCTACTACAGTCATGGCGATAAAATAAGCCAAGATATCTTCGGTATAATTTTTACTAAGCAAATAAACACCCCATCCTAATGCACCACCAAACGAAGCAATAAAAGCAAAGCGTAAATGGTGATGAATTCTAAAGATGAAGGCAAATCCGATACATGCAAAAAAAGCGCTAATACATTGAATTATTTCTGCCATATTAACCTCCTAAAATCATCATTACTGAACCAGCACCAATAGCAATAAAAGCAGCAATTAATAATGCTTCAAGCATTCTTGCAGTTCCTGAAATGTAATCACCACCCATGATATCTCTTAAACTGTTAGTAATGGCTACCCCTGGTGTTAAAATCATTAAACAGCCAATGATAATTGCCTGAGAGTTAGCAACGATTCCTAAATGATAGGCAATTAAAGCAATAGCAGTAAGTAGCATACTTGATAATAAGGTACTGACTAGATTGTTGATATCTAAATATTCCATTAACAAAATAAAAAAATACAAAATAAAGCCGATTATTATTGCCACTAGTGTTTCATTAAGACCACCACCAAAAAATGTAGCAAAGAAACCAGTTCCAATACCGTAGCCTAAAAATACTAGCAAATAATTTGTTTTGATTGAATTAATACGTTTTATTTCTGATTGGAGATAATCTATTGCTGGTTTGTTTTGACAAGCGAAACGAACCAGGTTATTTAATTCATAAATTTTTTCTAAATTAATTCGGTTATGACGGCTTCTTTTTGATAAAGTGTAAGTCTGATTATAATTAATTAGAACACTTAAAGTAAAATATGATGGTAGGGCAAAAACTTCGACATTATCATAACCATAACTTTGACACATTCTGATTAATGATTCTTCTACGCGGTATATTTCAGCCCCATATTTAATTAATAATCTGCCAATTTCACCAATTACATTGATTAGTTTTTGTTCTTCCATAAGTAGTCACCTCAACCTTGAAAAGTATATCATGAATAATTGATTAATGATAGTTTAGAATGATTAATATTATTAAATTATGTTATAATTTTTTTGAGGTGATAATATGTTGAAAGGTTACTGGTATCATTTTTTAATTGATCTGCTGATAATTGAAAAAGAACAAAAAATTTATGCAATTACTCCTAAAGATGAATATCAATATATAGAAGAAAATACCCCTTTGATTCAAGAAGCAGCTAAACAATTACAGGAATATTTTAATAAGCAGCGAACAAGTTTTACTTTGCCTTTAGCCATGGAAGGTAGTGAATTTCAATTAAAAGTTTGGAATCAGTTATTAAAAATTCCCTATGGTAAAACTGCCACATATCAAAATATAGCTATGGCAATCGGAAATAAAAAGGCTTCTCGAGCTGTAGGGATGGCTAATAATAAAAATCGGATCATGATAGTAATACCCTGTCATCGTGTAATCGGCAGTAATGGCAGTTTAACGGGTTATTATGGTGGTTTAGAAATGAAGCAAATGTTATTAGATTTGGAGAAACAATAATGTTATTACAAGTATCAGGTCGCTGTGATATTTGTGCTATGTATCCAAAATGGTTGTTTAATCGGCTTAAAGAAGGTTATGTTCTCGTTCGTAATCCATATAATAATCAATTAGTTAGTCATGTTGATATTAGTCCTGATGTAGTTGACTGTATTTGTTTTTTAACCAAAGATCCCAAACCAATCATGCCATATTTAAAAACAATAAAACAAATGGGATATCAATATTATTTTATGGTTACGATAACACCGTATGATCAGGATATTGAACCTAATTTAAGAGCTAAATTAGAAATTATGAAAACATTTGTTTCGTTAAGTAAGATGATTGGTAAAAAGCGGGTAATCTGGCGTTATGATCCAATCTTATTAAATAAGCGCTATACCACAGAATTTCATTATCAAATGTTTGAAAAAATGTGTCGGATTTTAGCAAAATATACTGATATTGTAATTATTAGTTTTATTGATATTTATAAAAATATAGCTGGTAAATTTGATGAAATTGATGAAGATGATGTTTTAAAAATCGCTCAACAATTTGGAAAGATTGCTAAAAAATATCAAATAAAAATCCAAACTTGTAGTGAGAAATATCATTTGAAACAGTTTGGAATTAATCATGGCAGCTGTATTGATAAAGAATATCTTGAATCATTATTAAAAACTACTTTAAATATAAAAACAAATACTAATCGTAAACATTGTCACTGTTTAGCTAGTATTGATATAGGAGCTTATAATAGCTGTATACATGGTTGTAAGTATTGTTATGCTTGTACTAGTAATCAGATTTATAAAAACATTGGACTTCATGATGAAAATAGTCCCTTATTAATTGGTCATTTAACTGATGAAGATAAAGTAGTAAAACGGAAAGTTTGCTCTAATCAAGAAAGACAACTACAATTTGATAGCTTATAAATTTATAAAATATAGTGGAATAGGTAGGTTATTATCACATGCTATGTTATAATATTTTCGATAGAAAGGGGATAAGGTATGCTTTTAAGAAATAAAAGAAATTTAATAATCGCAGGGGTTGTAGTAATATGCTTAATCATTGTGACTGTATTTTTTATTTTCACTGGCGGTAAAAATGCTGATGATTACGTAGAGGATTATTTTGCATTACTTGAAGATAAAGATTATTCAAAAATGTATGATATGTTAAGCGATGATCCTAAAGTTGATAAAGATGTCTTTGAAGAAAGATATGCAAACATTTATGAGGGTATTGAAGCACAGGATTTTTCATTAAAAATCAATAGTGTTGAAGATAATGTTGTTGATTATAGCTTAACTATGAATACTGTTGCTGGAAAAGTAACTTCTAATAATCAAGTTAAAGTAACTGATGGAAAGCTAGCATATAATGAGGCATTGATTTTAGAAGGGCTTGAATCTGATTATCGTGTTCGAGTAAGCAGTGAAAGTGCTACCCGTGGACGAATTCTTGATCGAAATGGCAATGAATTAGCTACACAAGGTGAAGCTTATGAAGCTGGATTGGTTCCAGGAAAATTAAATGGTGAGGCTGATTATGAAAGAATTGGTTCTTTATTAAATATGTCAAGCGCTGAAATAAAAGATGAAATGAGTGCTTCATGGATCAAAGATGATTCTTTTGTTCCTTTAAAAGAGTTTGCAAAAGATAGTTCAGGACAAGCACTGGTTAATCAATTAATTGCAATACCAGGAGTGAAAGTAAATACTACTACAGTTCGTTATTATCCTTATGGCGAAGCTACTTCACATTTAACAGGATACTTGCAACAAGTAAATGCTGAAGATTTAGAAAAACATAAGGGTGAAGGTTATGATGAAAGTTCATTAATTGGACGAAGTGGCATTGAAGCAGCTTATGAAGCTGATTTAAAAGGCAGTGATGGTCATGAAATAAGAATTGTAGATGAAGATAACGAGTTAGTAAAAACTGTTGCTAGTAAAGATGTTGAAGATGGTAAAGATATTACTTTAACCATCGATGTTACATTGCAACAATCATTATATAATGAGTATCAAAATGATCAAAGTGCTTCAGTTGCTATGAATCCTAAAACAGGCGAAATCCTGGCATTAGTATCGACACCATCATTTTCTAGTAATGATTTTATTTTAGGATTTGACAACGAGCAATGGCAAGCATTAAATGATGATGCTAGTAAACCTTTAACTAATCGTTATCGTTCAACTTTTGTACCGGGTTCAAGTATGAAACCAATTACAGCAGCAATTGGTCTTGATTCTGGAGCAATCGATCCTGATAAAGATTTAAAGGCAGAAGATAGATGGCAAAAAGATTCTAGCTGGGGTAATTATTATGTTACAACTTTACATGCGCCAACACCTAATAATTTAAGAAATGCTTTAATTTATTCTGATAATGTTTATTTTGCTAAAGCAGCAACTAATATTGGCAAAGATGATTTAATTAGTGGTTATGATCGTTTAGAAATTGGTTCTAAAATTCCATTTGAATTATCATTAAATGCTTCACAATATCAAAATAAAGATAGTGATTTCGATGACCAGCAATTAGCTGATAGTGGTTATGGTCAAGGAGAATTGTTAATGAACCCAGTTCAATTAGCTGCTATTTATAGTGCTTTTGTAAATGAAGGTGATATCATTCAACCATATTTAATTATGAATGAAAAACCAGATCAAATGTGGGTTGAAAATGCGTTTACAAAGGATACAGCTAATACAATTAAAGATGATTTAATTGGGGTAATTAGTGATAGTAATGGTACTGGACATGCTATTTATCATAATGATATTGAATTAGCAGGTAAAACAGGAACTGCTGAAATTAAAGCTTCTCAAGATGATACTACTGGAACAGAATTAGGATGGTTTACAGTAATGACAACTAATAGTGATAATCCAATCTTAATTACAACAATGGTTGAAAATGTTAAAGATCGTGGTGGTAGTGGCTATGTAGTTGATCATATGCAAGCACCATTAAATAGTTATTTATATAAATAAAAAGAATGTGCAATCACATTCTTTTTATTTTAAAATTTCAACAATTTGACTGATGTCTTTTTTTCCAAAATAAACATCTTTATCATTGATAACCATGCATGGAACAGACATGATATTATATTGTTCTTTTAGATTTGGAAAATGTGCTAAATCAAACATCTGTGCTTCAACGTTTTTGTTTTCAATTGCAATGCGTTGTGTAGCCATTACTACTTCAGGACACATTGTACATGAAAGCGAGACAATTACTTTAATATCAATTGGTTTTTCAATACTTTGGATTTGCTTTAATATGTCTTGTTGTAACGGTTGTTTAGCTCCGGCAGTGTTATAAACAGCTATTACAAAAGAATTAAATTCGTGTCCACCTGGTATACCATGATAAGCAATATTTAAATAATTATCATCTTGATCATAAAAACTAATTGCAGCAATAGATGAAGATGAAACAACTGTATATGATAATTTATCACTTAAAGTTACAAATTCTTCTAAAAAACCTTTCATTTCATTTGCTAACTTACTACCATCATCATAGCATTTTAGAATTAAGTTTCTTTCTAATTTATCAAAAATTGGTTTTAACTGTGCTTTGATTTGTGATGAAATAAAGTAATTATTTTCGTCAACATCACTATTATCATTATTAGTAGTATCATTTTTAAGTTCAATCTTTTTTGATTTTAAATTGTGTTCTTGAACGATTGTAGGGATATATTTTTCTAATGATGTTGCTGCTTTGGCTCCATCACTTACAGCAGTAACTACTTGTCTTAAGTCTTTGACACATACGTCACCAGCTCCGTATACACCAGGACAAGAAGTTTTTTGGTTTTCATCAACTATTAAATTTCCAGTTTCGTTTAGTTCTACTTGATCTTGGAATAACGATGTTGCTGGTTGATAACCGGCAAATACGAAAACACCGAATGTATCATTATCAGGGGCTTGATATTGCCAGGTTTCTCCAGTTTTATTATTTTTAAATGTTGCTTGTTGAAGCTGATTTGTTCCATTGACAGAAACAATTTCACTATTATAATGAATATCAATTTTAGGATGCTGTTTAGCTTGATCGCTTACTTGTTTAGCGCATGTAAAATCATCTTCACGGACAATGATAGTAACTTTTCGTCCATATTTAGTTAAAAATACCGCTTCTTCAGCAGCTGCAAAACCACCGCCAATAACAAAAATATCTTTACCTGTAAAAAATTCACCATCACAAGTAGCACAATAAGCCACACCGCGACCTTGAAATTCTTTTTCACCAGGGAACCCGATTTTACGTGGATGACTACCAGTAGCTAATACAATGCCAGCTGCTTTAAATTCGCCTTTATCAGTATTTATCACCTTTACTGGCTGTTTTAAATCTAGTTTTGTTACATTAGCGATTAAAAACTCTGCCCCAAAATTACGTGCTTGTTGGTACATTTGTTCAGTTAATTCTTTACCACTTGTTTTTAAAATTCCTGGATAATTAACAACTTCTGAAGTAATTGTAATTTGACCACCAATTTTTTCTTTTTCAATAACTAATACTGAAAATTTAGCTCGTGCTAAGTAAATAGCAGCTGACAGTCCAGCTGGACCGCCACCTACTATAATTGCATCATAAAGATTATTAGTCATTAAATCAGTCCTACTAAATCTAATGATGGTTTAAGTGTTTCTTCGCCAGGTTTCCATTTTGCAGGGCAAACTTCGTCACCATGTTCATAAACAAATTGACTAGCTTGTACGCGACGGAATAATTCTTCGGCATTACGACCTACATTACCAGCAATTACTTCATACATTACAATTTTACCTTCAGGATTGATAATAAAACTTCCTCTTTCAGCCATTCCATCAGCTTCAATATATACATCTAGATCTTTAGCTAATTTAGCAGTTGGATCAGCTAACATTGGGTATGTAATTTTTTTGATTGTTTTAGAAGTATCGTGCCAAGCTTTATGGACAAAGTGTGTATCGCATGATACTGAATAAATTTCACAATTGATTTTTTTGAAATCTTCGTATTTATTTGCTAAATCTTCTAATTCAGTTGGACATACAAATGTAAAATCAGCTGGATAGAAAAATAAAACATTCCATTTTCCTAATAAATCTTCTTTTTTTACTGTTTTAAATTCATTTTCATGAAAGGCTTGAGCCTCAAAATCTGTTATTTCTTTTCCTATTAATGACATAATTATTCTCCTTTTCTTTAAATAATTGTTAGACTTTTCTAACTATCTTAATTTTAACACGTGGTAATAACTAACACAAATATTATGCACTTTTTATTTTTTTATAAACTAAATAATAAAAAAAAGTTCAACGAATATTGAACTATATAACGAAAATTTTTCAAAAATAAAACAAGGCTATTTTAGTAGTATTAACTACTTATTTACAGCCTTGTTTTTTATAACTTTACATGATTCACGTTCAATTAGTGTACATGGAAGAACAATTTTCATTGGTGCTGGAGAACTGTATTTGCTTAAAATATGATAAACAATACTAGCTCCATATTCTCCCATCAAAGTCGCTGGAGCATAAACCGTTGTTAGTGGGGGATTAGTAAAACTTGCAGCTTTGATATCATCAAAACCGATTAGTGAAATATCTTCAGGTACTTTAATGTTATGTTCCAATAAAGCTCTTAAAGCGCCAATTGCAATAGGATCACTAGCACAGAAAATTGCTGTTGGCAAATCTTTTTTACTAATCATTTCCACCATCATTGTATAACCAGATTCAGTAGTAAAAGCATCTTCATATAAATATGTTTCATAAGTAATGTTATGATCATTACAGTATTTGATAAATACTTCTTTTCTTGGATCAGGATAAATAGTATTATCATCAAGAAGTTCTTTTCCACCTAAAAAACCAATTTTTTGATGATTAGATAATTGAAGATAATCCATTGCTTCTTTAATAGCAGCTTCAAAATCTAAAGTAATGGTTGTATCATTACGATGTGAACTAACCATATCCAAGAATACAATTTTATTAGATATTTTCTTAAATTTGACGATTTCATCATTACTGAATTTTCCAATGCAGACAAGACCGTCAACATTTTTTAAAGCATCTAAATAATTTAAATCCGTTTTAAAAGTACGGATAACATTTATATTATTTTGCAAACAAAAATTTTCGATTCCTTGACGGATTTGTAAATAGTAAGGATCATCAATTTCTTGTTGCAAAGAATACCATTGAACGATACCAAGAGTAAAGTCACCTTTATTTGCTTTTCTTTTTTTAGTATAATTTAACTTTTTGGCAGCATTTAAAACAGCTTGTTTAGTTTCTTCTGGGACAGATAAGGTCTTATCATTGTTTAAAATACGTGAAACTGTCGCACTAGAAACATTAGCCAAATTTGCAACGTCTTTAATAGTGGCCATCATTTTCCTCCTTGATTCAAAGGTTATTATACCCTATTTTTAGTATTTATGAAAGTTTAGATGAAAGAAATTATTCAGTAATTAAGGGATTTTATTAAAAAATATGTAATATTGTGATTTGATTTGTTTTTGAAAGAGTGTAAATTTTGAAGCTAAATAAATATGTTAAAAATATATCACAATTTCATTATAAACCAAGGGTAAAGTTTAGTCAATATATCAAGTAAACATTTACTAATAATTTAGTAAAAATAATTGACATTATCTTATTATTGGATTACAATATAAATGAAAAAGGGAGGAAAAATATGATATCAATTAACTATGAAATTAACAGATTAATTCAATTTGCACTTGAAAAGAAAATGATTACTGAAGATGAGATGGATTATTCAGTAAATCTTTTATTAGATTTGTTTAAAGAAAGTGATTTTAAATATGAAGACGTAAATGAACCTTTACCTCTAGCAACTCCAATTTTAGAAAATATGCTTGATTATGCAGTAGCAAAAGAATTAATTGAAGATACAGTTACTGTTCGTGATTTGTTTGATACAAGAATCATGAATTGTATTATGCCAAGACCACATACGGTTATTGAAACATTTAAAGAAAAATATGCTTTAAGTCCAAAACATGCAACTGATTATTATTATAAATTATCAATTGCTTCAAATTATATTCGTAAAAGCAGAACAGATAAAAATATTATTTGGAAAAAATATGTAAAATATGGTGATATAGAAATTTCTATAAATTTATCTAAACCAGAGAAAGACCCTAAAGAAATCGCTAAAGCTAAAACAGTGAAATCTACCGGGTATCCAAAATGTTTATTATGTAAAGAAAACGTAGGTTTTAGTGGTGATTTAAATCGAGCAGCTCGTCAAAATCACCGAATTATTCCATTAACTTTAAAAAATGGTAATTACTATTTACAATATTCACCTTATGTTTATTACAATGAACATTGTATTGTTTTAAATAAAGAACATAAACCAATGGTAATCAATCAAGAAACTTTTGAAAACTTATTTTCTTTTTTAGATATTTTCCCACATTATATGATTGGCTCAAATGCTGATTTACCAATTGTTGGTGGTTCTATTTTAAGTCATGATCATTATCAAGGTGGTAACTATGAGTTCCCAATACAAAGAGCTGAAGTCTTAAAAACATTAACTTCAGATGATTATGAAAATACAATAATTGAAGTAATTAAATGGCCGCTTTCAACAATTAGATTAACATCAGAAAGTAAAGATGAGTTAATAGCTCTTTCAAATAAAATATTAGAAGCATGGCGCAATTATAATGCTCCAGTACTTGATATTATTAGTCATACTGGTGATACTCCTCATAACACCATTACACCAATTGCTCGTAAAAAAGGTGATAAATATCAAATTGATTTAGTATTAAGAAATAATAGAACAAGTGATCAGTATCCAGATGGTATCTTCCATCCACATCAAGAATCTCATCATATTAAAAAAGAAAATATTGGTTTAATTGAAGTTATGGGATTAGCAATCTTACCAGCCCGTTTAAAAGATGAATTACAACTATTAAGTGATTGTTTATTAAATAAGATCAATATTAAGGATTATCCACAATTAGAAAAACATTATGACTGGTATTTAAAATTATTAGATGAATTTACTATTACTGAAGATAATGTTACAGATATTTTAAAAGAAGCAGTAGCAATTAAATTTGTTACCGTATTAGAAGATGCTGGAGTGTTTAAAATGGACCAGCAAGGAATTGATGCTTTAACCAGCTTTGTAGAAATGGTTTTGAAAGGAGAATAAAATGATAAAAGTAATTGAAAAAATAGATGATCAAATAGATTTAATTCAAATGAAAAATGATAATTTAGAGATCGTTGTATCTAACTATGGTTGTACAATTGTTAAAGTTATGATGAATGATAAATCTGGAAATATTGACGATGTAGTATTAGGATATGATAACTTTTCTGATTATCAAACCAAAGATGCTTATTTAGGAGCTTTAGTTGGTCGGACAGCTAATCGAATTGGTAAAGGAGTTTTTACTTTAAATGGTACAACATATCATTTACCAATAAATAATGGTCCTAACTGCTTACATGGTGGTATTAAAGGATTTTCTTATCAAGTATTTGATTACAATATAATTGATGATAAAACTATTGAATTTAGTTATTTATCTAAAGATGGCGAAGAAGGTTATCCTGGTAATTTATCTTTTAAAGCATATTATACTTTAGAAGATAAAACGTTAACAGTTCGTTATCATGCAACTAGTGATCAAGATACAATTATTAATATTACAAATCATTCATATTTCAATTTATCTGGCGCTAAAGAAGATATTTATGATCATTTATTACTAGTTCATAGTGATAAATATGCTTGTGTTGATGGTGATGGTTTACCAACAGGAAAATTCAACGCTACTAAAGATAGTGCTTTTGATTTTAGTACACTAAGAAGAATTGGTGATCAAATTGATAGTGATGATGAACAATTAAAATTAGGTGCTGGTTATGATCATCCATTTATTTTTAATCAAGATCATGATCAAGTGGTACTATATCATGAAAAAACTGGAAGAAAATTGACAGTTAGTACAACTTTACCAGGAGCACAAATTTATAGTGCTAACTATTTAGACGGTAGAGTTGGTAAATATGGTATTGCTTATCCTAGAAGATATGCAATGTGTATTGAAACTCAAAATCTTCCTGATGCAATTAATATTGAAGAAAACCCAACTACAATTTTAAAGAAAGGAGAAGTATATGATGAAAGTACATCATATACATTTGAAGTAATAAAATAATGAAAAAAGCAACAAAATTAATCAATGATTTAAAAAATAATAAATATGATGAATTATTAAATGATTTATATGTCGATGAAAGTTTATTAGAATATCAACGTAATCGCTATGTAGCTGCTGTTGAAAAATATATTTCATTATATGGTGATAATGAAGTTGAAATTTATAGTGCTCCAGGTAGAAGTGAAGTTGGCGGTAATCATACTGACCATCAACATGGTTGTGTATTAGCTGCAGCAATAAATTTAGATGCTATTGCAGTTGTTGGTAAAACTGAACGAGAAATTAAAATTTTATCTGATGATTTTGATATTAAAGCTATTGATGTAAATGATCTAGCAGTTAAACAAGAAGAAGCTGGAACTTCTGAAGCTTTAGTTCGTGGTGTTTTAGCTAAATTAAAAGAATTAAATTATCAAATTGGTGGATTTAATGCTTTTATTACAAGTGATGTTATCATGGGAGCTGGTCTTTCTTCTTCAGCTGCCTTTGAAACAATTATTGGAACAATTTTATCAGGATTATATAATGATATGACAGTAGATCCAGTTTTAATTGCGCAAATTGGACAATATGCTGAAAATGTTTATTTTGGTAAACCATGTGGTTTGATGGATCAATGTGCTAGTTCAGTAGGTAGCTTAATCAATATTGATTTTAAAGATATTGATAAACCAGTTGTAAGAAAAGTTGATGTTGATTTTTCTAAGTTTGAACATAGTTTATGTATCGTTGATACTAAAGGATCGCATGCTGATTTAACTGATGAGTATGCAGCTATTCCAGCAGAAATGAAAAAAATCGCTAATTACTTTAATAAAGAATTTTTACGAGAAGTTGATGAACAAGAATTTTTTGATAATATCGCTAAAGTTCGTGAAATCGGTAATGACCGTGCTGTATTGAGAGCAATTCATTTATTTACAGAAAATAAACGAGTTGACTTACAAGTAGCAGCATTAAATGCTGGTGATTTTGATGAATTTAAACGTTTAATTAAAGCTTCTGGTGATAGTTCATATAAATTCTTACAAAATGTTTATGCAAATAGTGATGTTTTCAATCAAAGCGTTTCTATTGGTTTAGCAATGTCTGAAAAAATCTTAGGTGATAATGGTGTTTGTCGTGTTCATGGTGGTGGTTTTGCTGGAACAATTCAAGCATTTGTAAAAGACAGTTATGTTGATACGTATAAAACAGAAATTGAAAAAGTTTTTGGTAAAGATTCTTGCCATATTTTAAAAGTACGTAAATATGGTGGTAAAAAAGTTGTTTATTAGTAGTATTTAAGGGGCTGTAACGACTTATAGAGAAAAAAAGTAGTAAAAAACGCAAAAATGTACGAGGAATCGTACATTTTTTTGGTATAATTGAAATATGAAAACTAATAAATTATACAAGAAAGA